>JADGOK010000046.1 GCA_017882985.1 Acidimicrobiales bacterium | reverse complement strand
GACCAGTCGTAGTACGAGGTCACCAAAGTGCCCGAATCGAGAGGCTCGAGGATATAGCCGTAGACGTAGCCCATCGGTGGATCGATCAGGGGGTGTTCGATCGTCCAGGCGATCTCGTGATCTCGCTGGAACGTGGTGATGCGGATGGACACGGTGTACTGACCGAGGGGAACGTCGTTCAGCGCTTCGCGATCCATGTGCACGAGGAAGGTGTCCCCCTGCTGGGTCACTGGAGCTCCCTCGGAGCTCATCAACATGCCCGAAGCATCGATCTGGACGTGCCCGTCGGGATCGCACAAGAGCGTGAAGATCGCGCTCGCGGGAACCGGGATGGTTCGTTGTATTTCGATACGCTGCCCACTCATCCCCACATCTTGTCACTTGGCTTCATTCCGACACTCTTGGGGTTGCCCCGGCACTGGTCTGACGCCGACTTCTGGTGGGAATCGGCTACGTCGGGCCTCCAACACGACATCGAGAACAGAGAAGCACCCAGTACATGGTGGTAAGTCTGTTGGAAGGATCTTCTTGAACCGAGTCCACCATGCCCTTGAATCTGAACGTCCGTTATCGAACGGGGTGGAAACCTCTGAGCGGAGGATTACCTTGTGGGGTTCCGTTGTGGTGAAGCGATCCCGATGAGAGATGAACATCGCGCCCGTATCGAATCTATGATCTTTGACCCGAGTAGATCCGCCGTTGTCTTCTTCCTCGCCGGAGCTCTGGCGGGTCTCGCGGTGCTGCCCGGCTGGCAAGGACCGCACCGCTCACTGGTCATCATGCTTGTCCTCATCGCCTGCGCCTTTCTCGGGGCGGGAATATGGTGGGCGTTCGGTGACCGGATTGCCGCATGGGGTCTCCAGGTCTCTCTACTCATCTCGACAGTGATCGTCAGTGTTGCAGCCGCAATCGGACCGAGTGTGCACGTCAACTTCTCAGTGCTGTACATCTGGGCTGCGGTGTACGCCTCGCTGTACTTTCGGCCCGTCACCGCGGTTCTCCAGATCGGCTTCGCGGGCATCGCGTACTTGGTCGTACTGCTCACCGCTCACTCAAGCTGGCGGTCACTCGTCGTGACGTGGGCTTCGACGTTTGGCACGGCCATCGTATTGAGCGTCGTGGTAGCTGGTTTAGTGAGCTTGCTTCGAAAATCAAGCCGTGAAGATCCCTTGACCCGCTTGGCGAACCGGCGGGCCTGGGACGAGCGACTGGACGAAGAGATGGAGAGGGCCGTACGCAACCGGCTGCCCCTTTCGCTGGCGGTCATTGATATCGACAACTTCAAGGCGGTCAATGACCGCGACGGTCATCAGGCCGGGGATCGGCTTCTGCGCAGGTTCGCCGACGGGTGGGTTGGCATCGTTCGTGGCAGTGGTGACTTCTTGGCGAGGCTCGGCGGCGACGAGTTCGGGTTGCTGGCACCCGGCTCGAACAATGACGGTCTCCAAGCGATTGTCGAACGGCTCCGCGAGATTTCGCCCGACAACGTTTCATGTTCAATCGGTACAGCCACCTGGGATCGCGGAGAGACTGCGGCGGATTTGTTCCGACGAGCCGACGAGGCGATGTACCTGGCCAAACACACTTCGAGAGAGACGTGATCCGGAACTGTTCGCTCCTACTGATCGATGAAGTAGTTCGCTCCCCTCGCGCGCCAACGCACGTCGGTGGTGCGTCCAGCTGCCAGTTCCTTGAGGTGCGCACGAAGACCGCCACCATCGTTGAAGCGCCGCCGGCGCCATGGTGAAGCACACGACATCGTGGCGCTGTGGGGCAAAGTGTTGTTGAATGTGACTGTTGAGACTACGTCCACGAGAGCGAGGGACGGTCATGGGTGATTTCGAAAACTGGGCCAGTGCCACGTTTCGCCAAGCCCACATCGTCGTGGACGACGATGACCTGGCCTTCGTGCAATTGATCTACGTCAGCTCGATGACGCGACTCAGTGTGCTCGACCGGATCAACCTCGACGATTTCCCGTCGCGCGCCATTGACCTTCGCCGAGCTCCCGATCTCCCATGAGCCACCCGCAAGACCTGAGCCTTTGCGAACAGGCCACCGCTATCGCGAGGGGTGACCTGAATGCACGCGAGTTGCTTTCGGCCACGCTTTCGCGCATCGGTGAACGCGACGCAACGATCAATTCGACGCCCGTGGTGTTCGAAAACGAGAGTAGAGCCATGCTCGACGATGCGCCGCGTGGTGCGTTGCGCGGCGTGCCGATCACGGTGAAGGACATGTTCGCGTTGCCGTGGCGTGCGGCGCGCAATGGCAGCGAGCGCGACCTGATCAACGCCACGGCGTCGGGGCCGTTTCGGCGCCTACGTGACGCCGGCGCCGTCGTGATCGGCATCGCGAATCAACACGAGATGGGTATGGGAACGACGGGCGCGATCTCGGCTTACGGACCAATGGGCAATCCCTGGAATCCCGCGACCTGCGCGGGTGGTTCCTCAGGCGGATCAGCGTCCGCGGTGTCGGCACGACTCGTCGCGGGCAGCCTCGCGAGCGACAGCGCAGGGTCCACCCGACTGCCAGCGTCATACTGCGGCGTCGTTGGCCTCAAGTTGACCTACGGATCAGTCCCGTATGACGGCTACTTCGGCGCCTCGACAACCTTCAGTGCGCCGGGCGTCATCGCCCGCGACGGCGCGGACGCGCGCCTACTGGCCTCGGCTCTCCTGAACCGACCTCTCGCTCCCGCGAGCGGCGCTTCATTGCGAGTGGGCGTCGTGCGCACGCCGTTCTGGGATGACGTTGACCCCGAAATTGAGGCGGCCGGGGAATCAGCGCTGCGCGACGCCGGATGGAAGGTCGTCGAACTGCGCATCGAGCATCTCGAACTCGTCGGCGCGGCCGTACTCGGACGCTTGATCGCCGAAGCAACCGCACCCTCGGCCGACGTCATGGCGACACTCAGCCGACCCACCCGGGCCATGCTGCTCGCGGGCATGCTCGCGCCGGCGCGCTACGTTCCGCGAGCCGACCGCGTGCGTGCTGCCGTGCGGGCCGCGCTCGCCGGGGCCTTTGGCGACGTTGACGTGATCGCGTGGCCGTGCACTCCGACCGCGGCGCCCCCGTTGAGCAATCCGTGGGTGAGCCTCCCGTCCGGACAGTCACCCGCCGACGGACCGAACATGCGCCAAACGGCGATCGCCAACTTAAGCGGGATACCGGGGATCTCGGTACCGATCGGCTTACATTCGTCGTTACTCCCCATGGGTCTCCAACTGCTCGCACCGTGGGGTCAGGAATCGATGTTGTTGGACGCCGCCGAACACCTGGAGAACACCACGCAACGAACGTACGTGAACCTCATTCCCCCACTGGCGCGCTGAGTCCTTCTGCGGGCGACGACGCGGTGATCGGCTCGCTGCGGGCCTCGATCGCGTTGGGCAGTTCGATGACGACGGTCAATCCTCCGCCCGGCGTGTCCTCAAAGCGAAGTGATCCACCGAGCAACTGCACGAAACCTGATACGACCGTGAGGCCCAAACCGATGCCGGCCTGCTCATTACCCAACCGGTGAAAAGGTTCGAGGATCGCCGTTCGTTGTGCCGGGGGGATTCCGGACCCGCGATCGACGACGAGCAGTTCCAGACCGGCGTTGGAAACCACCGCGTTGATTCGCACGGGTTGATCGATCGGACCGAAGCGACACGCGTTACTCACCACGTTGGCGATAATCCGCTCAGCGAGTTTAGAGTCGGTCATCAAGGTTGCCGTGTCGTCAGTCGTTTCGAGATTGATGACGCGTCCGCGGGTGTCGATCGAGTTGAGCGCGCCCGCCACCAAATCTCGCAGGGTCACCCGGACGTAGCGCGGACTGATGACGCCCGCCTCCAGACGACCCGCGTCAACGAGGTTGGCGACCAGTCGCGTCAGTCGCAACACGTCGTGCTCGATCGAATCCAAGAGTTGCTCTTCCTCTTGACGGTCGCGCTTTACGGTATTGAGTTGCAGTGAGGCGACGTTGGCCTGAATGGCCGCAAGCGGCTTGCGCAGATCGTTCGACACCGCGTGCAAGAGTCCAATCCGCAGCGCGTCGGCCTCGACGCGCGCCTGCAACTCGCGCGCGTCCCTCTGGACGTTCTGCAAACGCAGACCCGAGGCCACGCGCCCGACGAAGGCGTCGACGAGCAAGCGATCCTGGGCGTCGAGCTTTGCGTCCGAGAGCACCAATGCGTGATCGTCGTCGATCTCGAACCGCGCGTCTGACTCTGAAGGCTCGACCGTCGCGCCGCTGACCAGTGTGGGGATCCACTGATCGTCCTGGCGGGTGAGCAGGGACACAGCCACCAAGTCGAACACCGCCCGCAGCGAAGCGAGCAGCGGCAGTAGGTCCTCGTGCGTCGTCCCGACCGTGGCGGCCGCGATGGCCAGAATCTCCGCCTCGGCCCGAGCCCTCTCCGCCTCACGGGATCGCTGAACGAAGCGACTGACCGCGATGCTGGCCGCCACGGCGAACAGCAAGAACGCGACGAGTGCCACCACGTCGTCGGGTCGCGCGACGGCCAGCGTGTGCAGAGGTTTGACGAAGTAGAAGTTCTGAAGGCCCGCCGCCGCGAGCGCCGCCACGATCGCGACCACCGGTCCACCCAAGGTGGTCAGCGCCAGCACGGCGATCAGATAGACCAGCGAGACGGTCGAGAGCGAAAGACTTGACCGCATCTGGGTCATGGTGAGGTTCAGCACCGGCATGACGACGACCATCACGGCGAACGCCACCAGCTGTCGTCGAAGGGAGAACTGCATCTTCGAGCGTCGATGGGACTTCTTCTCGGGACGCTTGGCGCCGACCGCGATGATATGCACGTCGAGATCGCGTGCTCGACGTAAGACGTTCTCCACGACGCCATTGGTGAAGTGCCTCCACGTACGTGGCCGACTCGAACCCATTACAATCTGGGTTCCGCGTTCGGAACGAGCAAAAGCTACGAGCGCGCTGGCGACGTCGTCGTCAACGATCTCCTCGAACCGCCCGTCGAGTTCGCTGACAAGGGCGCGCACGTGCGTCATGTCCGCTTGCCCCCGAGGATCTCCGGCATTCACGACATGCACGGCAATGAGTTCGGCCCCGCTGCGAGACGCAATGCGTGCCGCGCGACGCAAGAGCGCCTCGTCCACCTCGGTGCCCATCAGGGCCACGACGAGCCGCTCCCGGGTTTCCCACGTGGCGTTGATGTCGTGTTCTTCGAGGTAGCGCTGGAGCGAATCCTCGACGCGATCGGCCAACCACAAGAGCGCCAGTTCTCGAAGTGCCGTGAGGTTACCCGAGCGGAAGTAGTTCGACAGCGACGCATCCACCTTGTCGGCTGTGTAGATGTTGCCGTGCGCCATCCGTCGCCGCAGGGCCTCGGGGGTGATGTCGACCAATTCGATCTGCTCGGCGCGACGGACGACCGCGTCGGGAATGGTCTCTTGTTGGCTGATGCCGGTAATCTTTTCGACGACGTCGTTCACCGACTCCAGGTGCTGGATGTTGACGGTCGTGATGACGTTGATGCCGGCGTCGAGCAGCGTGTCGACGTCCTGCCACCGTTTCTCGTGCGCGCTCCCCGGGACGTTGGTGTGCGCCAACTCGTCGACGAGCGCGACCTCGGGCTTACGAGCCAGCACCGCGTCGAGGTCCATCTCTTCGAACTCGGTATTCCGGTACGTGCGCTTGAGGCGGGGAATGATCTCCAGGTCACGGATCTGCTCGTCGGTGAGGGCTCGTCCATGCGATTCCACGTAGGCGATCACGACGTCGGTGCCACGTTCGCGTCGCCGCCACCCCTCGTCGAGCATCTTGTACGTCTTTCCAACGCCGGGAGCAGATCCCAGATAGACGCGCAGTTGGCCCCTCGCCATTGAACTAGGACCGCCCCGAGGGAATGGTCGCAACGCGGGCTGCGGCGCGGTGGCTACTCATGGTTCGTCAGCCCTCTCTCGATCGGCGCGAGGTCACCGCCAGCGTGAAGGCTGTAGCCAACACCCGGCGTGGTCTGAATGAGTTCGCCCGCTTCATCGTCGAGTTTCTGGCGCAATCGATGGACGTAGGCGTGCACGTACTGCGCTTCACGGGCGTAGCCCCTGCCCCAGACTGCCTCGAGGATCATTTGGTGCGTGCACGTACGTCCTTCGTGGCGCGCCAAGAAAGCGAGGACTTTAAACTCCTTGGCGGTCAATTCGAGATTCTTTCCGTTGAGACGCGCCTCTCGGTGCACAAGGTCGATCTCGAGATTGCCCAACGTCATGTCCGCCAGCAACTCCTCGTCGGGATCGATCCTTCGCGTGCGGATTACCGCGCGAATTCGGGCTTCGAGTTCCATCATGCTGAAGGGTTTCGTCACGTAGTCGTTGGCACCGGCGTCGAGCGCAGCGATCTTTCGCACGTCAGAGCCGGTTGCCGAAAGAACGATGATGGGAACGTCGCTCCACTGGCGGATTCGCTCGCAGACCTGCAGCCCGTCCATGTCGGGCAGACCCATGTCAAGGATCACGACGTCCGGGGACGTCAGAGCCGTTTTGGAAATGCCCTGTTCTCCATTGGTCGCGGTCGTCACCTCATGTCCGCCCGATTGCAGACCAAGTCGCATCGCGCGCAAGAGCGACGTGTCATCGTCGATCACGAGGACCTTGGCCATTATCCGCCCTGATCCTTCGGGCCGTCGGTGGCCAGCGGCAACGAGAAGACGAACCGTGCGCCGCCGCCGGGTGCCGTTTCGTACCAGATACGTTCGCCGTGCGCCTCGACGAACGTCTTGGCGATCGTGAGGCCCAATCCGGCGCGACCACCGGTGTCGAACTGCGCGAAGCGATCGAATACCGCCTCGCGGTCGCTCGGCGCGACGCCAGGTCCCTC
>JADGOK010000045.1 GCA_017882985.1 Acidimicrobiales bacterium | reverse complement strand
GGGTTGGGAAAGGACGTGCGCGCCGAGGAGCTGTTGCATCGGATTGATCCCGAGGAAGGCCGAGAAGAGACTGCCGATCGCCGGGATGTGCGAGATCTGGGTGGCCTGGGCGAGAGATACGCCCTGACCGGTCAGTCCCGAGAGCAGCGAGTGCGGCAACGACGAGGCGAGTCCCAGCGTGATGACCGTGAAGAAGAATCCGATCGAAAGCACACTCGCGGAGTTCTGGAACGTGTTCAACATCGCGCCGCCGGCGCCGCGCTGGTTGGCGGGCAGCGAGTTCATCACCGCGCTGGTGTTGGGCGCGGCGAAGAGCCCCATCGAGAGTCCGACGAGCAGCAAGAGCGCGGCGAAGACGGGATAGGCGAAGTTGATCGGGATGGCCTGCAGGCCCACGAGGCTCACGCCGGTGAGGAACAGGCCCGTGGTCGCGTAGAGACGCGCGCCGTGGCGGTCGGCCAGTCGTCCCGACACCGGTCCGGCGATGAAGAAGCCGACCGTCAGCGGCACCATGTAGATGCCGGCCCACAGCGGTGTCTGGGCGAAGCTGTACCCGTGCAGCGGCAGCCAGATCCCCTGGAGCCAGATGATCAGGATGAACTGCAGACCGCCTCTCGCGAGCGCCAGCATCAGCGCGGCGACGTTGCCCATCGCGAATCCGCGACTCGAGAAGAGTGACATCTGGAACATCGGATCCTCGGCGCGTTGCTCGATGACGACGAAGGCGACGAGCACGAGGAGTCCCCCGAAGAGGCACGACAAGACGAAGGGACTGGTCCAGCCCATGGCGTGACCGCCGTACGGCTGTAGGCCGTAGACGATGCCGGTCAGGATCGACACGAGACCAACGGCGAAGGAGACGTTGCCCCACCAGTCAATCTTCGCCTTCGTACGCACGCCATTGTCCTGGAGTTTCAAATAGGCCCACACCGTGCCGAAGAGGCCGACCGGCACCGAGACGAGGAAGACCAAACGCCATTCGATGGGCGCGAGGAATCCGCCGAGCAGCAGACCGAGGAACGCGCCGCCGATCGCCGCGACGCCATTGATGCCGAGCGCCAGTCCCCGCTCGTTCTCGGGGAAGGCGTCGGTGATGATCGCGTTCGAGTTGGCGAAGAGGAACGCCCCACCGACGCCCTGTCCCACGCGCATGATGATGATCCACATCGCCCCCGCGGGCCCGGTGAGCCACGTGGCGGCGAGGAGGATCGAGAAGACGGTAAAGACCGCGAAGCCGAGCGTGTACATCCGCACCCGTCCGTAGATGTCGCCGACGCGCCCGAGACTCACGACCAGCACGGACGTGACGAGAAGGAATCCCATCAAGATCCAGAGGAAGTACGGGGTGTTCTGCGCCGCCAGCGGATCGAGTCTGATGCCACGAAAGATGTTGGGCAGGGCGATGAGCAGGATCGATCCGTTGATGGTCGCCATCAAGATGCCCATGGTCGTGTTCGACAGCGCGATCCACTTGTACCGGTCGCTCGTTACGGCGTTCGCCACGAAAAGCCCGCTTTCTCGGTCAAGGAATTACTCGCGTCATATACTTAGTTGATACTAACTAAGTATACTGGCACCATGGCCAACGCGACGCACGCCAAGAGTCAACGACGACCGACGTCAGAGAGCACGTCGTCGAGCAACGTCAGCACCGCGGTCAGTCTCCGCGTCGCCGTGGCGCGCATCTACCGTTCACTACGAGCTGGAACCGACCACCAGCTGACCCCCTCGGGAACGTCCGCGCTCGCTCGCGTCGGGCACGAGGGGCCGCTGCGCCTCGGGGTGCTCGCGCAGTTGGAAGGCATCGCCCCCGCGACGATGAGCAAGGTCATCGATAATCTCGAAGTCCAAGGGCTCACTGTCCGCGTACCCGACGTCCTCGACGGTCGGGCCAGTCTCATCGAGTTGAGTAGCGAAGGCGTCGCGCTACTGCACCAGATCCGCTCTACGAATACTCGCGCGATTGATCAGGCGCTCGCGTCACTGAGCGACACCGAGCGAACAGCACTGGATCGAGCCGTCCCGATTCTCGAGAAGATGTCCGAACTACTTCAGGCCAACACGAGTAGCGATCGCCGCTCGTAGCAATCTCAGTCGAGCGCCGTCTCTTCGAGGATGGCGCGAAGTTGTCGCCCCATCTCACGGGGGTTGCCCGAGATGTCGCCGATCACGTCACCTTCGACGTTGACGTCGTCACCGGGTCGGTAGAGAGAAACGCGCATGCCCTTGCCCGCACGCTCGGCGGTGATCACCCAGGGAAGTCCAATCTGACCTGAATCCTTCGTCGCCATGACCTGTCCCGGGCGTCCCTGGCCAATACTCCATTCGGGAGAACGCGCCGCGTCGATGACCCGCTGCACTTCGCCGCCACTTGAGAATCCGGAAGATTTTGCTATAGCGTCACTTTAGGTCCGGGCTGTGACGGTGGCTTGCGCCCTCGAGACGGTTCCAGTATTGTCGCTCGAGCACGACCCCGTCGCCCGAAGGTCCGACACGACGGCCAAGGCGGCCCGGCGCTACCGCGATCTCAGTCGAGTCCACGGCGTTCCAACCAGAGCGTGGTCAAACCCGGGCGCTGATTGCTCCGCGGCGCCGTCGCGGCGAACGGAGCGACCGTCGAAAGGGTATTTAAGAATTCATTGACTTGGTGACGGTCGTCACCACGCGCTCAACTGAAGGTATCGCCATGTCCTCCAGAGCGTCAGCGGCCGGCAACGGGATGTGCGGCGTGGTGATCCTCACGACCGGTCCGTCCAGGTCGTAGAAGATCTCTTCGCTGACGATGGAGGAGAGTTCCCCGCCCCAACCACAGAGCCGCGGATTCTCTTCAACGGTGAAGAGTCGTCCCGTCGCCGAGACCTCACGCAGGATGGTCTGGGTGTCGAGCGGGACCAACGAGCGCACGTCGATGACGGTGCAGTCGATCCCCGACGCCGCCAGTTCCTCGGCGGCGGCCAGAGCCCGGGGCACCATGTAGCCGAGCGACACGAGCGTCGCGTCGCTTCCCTTGCGCAGCACCTTCGCCGACCCGAGGGTGTCGACAATCTCGCCGTCGGGAACGTCCATCTTCGTCGAGTACAGCGCCTTGGCCTCGAGGAAGATCACCGGGTCGTCATCGCGAATCGACGCCGCCATCAGACCAATGACGTCAGTGGCGTTCGACGGCACGACGACCTTGAGTCCGGGGATCATCATCGCCCAGTTCTCCACGCTCTGGGAGTGCTGGGCACCGAAGCGCAGACCGCCGCCGTTGCCCGAACGGATCACCAGCGGAAACGTCACCTGACCATTGGTCATGTAGCGGCTCTTCGCGATCTCGTTGACGACGATGTCCCAGCACACGGCGAAGAAGTCCGCGAACATGATCTCGGCGATCGGACGAAGCCCCGTCATCGCCGCGCCCATCGCCGCGCCCAGGATCGCCTGTTCGCTGATGGGCGTGTCGCGCACGCGCACCGGCCCGAACTCGTCGAGCAGACCTACCGTTCCCTTGAACACGCCGCCCGCGGCGCCGATGTCCTCGCCGAGAAAGACCACGGACTCGTCGCGGCGCATCTCCTGGGCGATGCCCCGCGCGATTGCTTCACGAAATGTCAATTGCGCCATGCGGATCCTCCATTAGCCCATACGTCCTTCATCAACAGATCCTCACCGGGGACGCCCCCGGCCTTGGCCTCTTCGGTCGCGAGATCAACCTCGGCGGCGACCTCGGCCTCGATGGCGCTCAGTTGCTCCTCGGTTGCGCCGCTTTCGAGCAGGCGCGCGCGGTAACGCGGCAGCGGATCCTTGGCGAGCCATTCAGCGACCTCGGCGTCGGGCCGGTACTTGCCCGGATCGGCGCGCGAGTGTCCGCCGTGGCGATACGTCGTCGCCTCGATCATGCTCGGGCCCTCACCGGCGCGAGCGCGCGCGATGGCGGCTGACGCCACGTCGTAGACCGCGTCGGCGTCGTTGCCGTCGACGATGATGCTCTCGAGTCCGTACGCCGCAGCACGATCCGCGGCCGGGTTCGCGACCGCGGTCACGTCACTGGTTCGGGTGTACTCCATCCAGAGATTGTTCTCACAGACGAATACGACCGGCAATTTCCAGACGGCGGCGAAGTTGAGTGCCTCGTGGAACGCACCGATGTTCACCGAGCCGTCGCCGAAGAAGCAGACCGCGACCTGGTCGGTACCGCGGTACTGGGCGCTCCACGCCGCACCGCAGGCGATCGGCAGGTGCGCGCCGATGATCGCGTACGAACCCATGACGCCGTGCTCGACGCTGGTGAGGTGCATCGATCCACCCTTGCCGGCCATGAGTCCATTGCTGCGACCGAGCAGCTCGGCGAGGACCGGCGTCATCGGCACGCCGCGCGCGAGCGTGTGGGCGTGACCGCGGTACGTCGCGAACGTCCAGTCGGTCTTCTGCATCGCGGTCGCGAAGCCCGCGGCGATCGCCTCTTGGCCGAGCGAGAGGTGGCTCGTTCCCTTCACCAGGTTCTCGAGGAACAGGTCGTAGGCGCGCGTCTCGAACTGTCGCAACGCGACTTGCATCTTGTACATGTCCAGCTTCGTCTCGAAGTCGGTCGGACCGGCGGAAACGGCAGTGGTTGTAGTCATCTGTGCTCCTAGTACTTGTTGGCGATCATGAGTTCCTGTGCGGGAAACCGAGTAAGTATCTGAGGACCGTCATTGGTCACGACGACCTCCTCTTCAATGCGAGCCGCCGACACACCGTCCGAGGCCGGGCAGTAGGTCTCGAGGGCAAAGCACATGCCGGCCTGCAGTTCGATCGGGTCCTTCAGGCTGTTGAGGCGGCTGATCACGGGCCGTTCGTGCAACCCGAGTCCCAAACCGTGACCGAACTGCAGCCCGAAAGCCGCCATTTCGTTCTCGAAGCCGAAGTCGGTCGCCGCGGGCCACGCGCGCGCGATCTCGTCGGTGCCGACGCCGGGCCGAACGAGGTCAATCGCCTTGTCCATCCATTCGCGAGCCTGCACGTACGCGTCGCGCTGGGGCGCCGTCGAACTGCCGACCGCCAGCGTGCGGTAGTAACAGGTCCGGTAGCCGTTGAACGAGTGGATGATGTCGAAGAACGCCTGGTCGCCGGGACGGATGATGCGGTCAGTGAAGTTATGGGGATGGGGGTTGCATCGCTCCCCCGAGACCGCGTTGATCGCTTCGACCTGGTCTGAACCCATCTCGTACAGTCGCTTGTTCGCCAGTGCGACGATCTCGTTCTCGCGCACGCCCGGCTTCAGGGCTTCGAAGATGTCCTGGTAGACGCCGTCCACCATCGCCGCCGCCTGGGAGAGCAGCATCAGCTCATCCTGATTCTTGATCTGGCGTGCGTCGAGCATCGTCTGCTGGGCGTCGCGGATCTCGACCCCGGCCGCCTGCATCTCAAAGAGGAAGGGCAGTTCGATGATGTCGACGCCGATGGGCTGACCCAGGACGCCCGCGTCGCTGAGCAGCCCGACGATCTCCTTGACGGCCGATTCGAAGAGACCGGCCCGCGGCGCGATCGCACCGCGCAGACCGAGCATCCCGGCGCGACAATTGTCGGGTTCGAGCCACGGCGCGAAAAGTTTGTGGTGACGCGCGGCCGAACCGAAGTCCCACACAATGGGCTCGCCACCGCGCGTCAAGAGGCAGTAGCGCGTCATCTTGTCACCCAGGGCGCCGCCGATCCAGGTGCCCGACACGTAGCGGATGTTGTAGAAGTCAAAGAGCAGCAACGCGCCGAACTCGCTCGCTTCGAGCGCCTCGCGGGCCCGGGCGATGCGGTAACTGCGCAACCGGTCGAAGTCAACACGCGTCTCGAAGTCAACGCCCATGTGCCCGGGCGTATTCATGGTCGGTCCGAATCCGTCTCTCATCGCGTCACCTCGCTCAGGCCGTCGTCGACCGCAATGTTCTCCGGCTCCATCGTCAGCCCCGCTCCGCGCGCCGCCTCGAGCAGCAGTACGGCGAAATCCTGGTCAACGTAGCCCGCACCGATGGTGCTCTTCACGATCTCCGTGCACAGTGCCGAGACCGGCATCGGGACGTCCAGTTCGTACGCCGCCGCCATGCCGAGGTCGAAGTCCTTGCGCAGCAGCGTCGGCGTGAACGTCGGTTTGAAGTCCAAGTTGACGAAAGCGGGCGTCTTGTAGCGAGTGAACGTCGAGCCCATCACCGAGTGGTTCAAGAACTCGAGCCAATCACTGCGCTTGATGCCGCCGCGTTCGGCCAGTACCGTGATCTCGGCCATGGCCTGGGTGACGATGCCGAGCATCATGTTGTGACAGATCTTCACGAGACGGGCCACTTCCCCGTCGCCGACGTACGTGACACCCTGTCCCAACTGTTCGAAGTAGGGACGTACCACGTCAAAGGCGTCGCGCGTTCCCGACACGGCAAGGGTCAGTTGACCCGCTGAGACCACTTTCGGGTTGCCGCTCACGGGCGCCGCGAGGAAGCTCGCACCGCGCGCGGTGCACGCCTCGCGTACCTTCGCCGACGTCTCCCCCGACACCGTCGAGCAGTCGACGACGATCTTGGGGGCGCTCGTCGAATCGGACAACAGGCCCTCGGTCCCCGTCGTCACCTCGACCAGATCGGCGTTGCCCGAGACCATGATGAAGACGATGTCGCACTTGGCGAGGTCGCTCGGACGCTCGACCACGGTGGCGCCGAGTTCACCGAGCACTTCAGCCTTGGCGCGCGTACGATTCGTCACGCTCACGTCGTGGCCCGCGAGGACGAGGCGTTTCGCCATCGCGGTTCCCATGCGGCCGCAGCCGATCCAACCGATCTGGGTTTCGCGGTCACTCATCGTTCGTCCTCCATCACAGTTCGTTCCGCACTCTCGTGGGCGCGCGTCTCCTCGATGGAGCCACCGAGGTACAGAGCACCGATCTCGGGATTGTTCAGCACGTCCTGGCCGGATCCCGAGAGGCGGACCCGTCCGTTCTCCAGGA
>JADGOK010000044.1 GCA_017882985.1 Acidimicrobiales bacterium | reverse complement strand
CGCGATTCGTTGGATGAACGAAGGAAGCGACGTCGCCGGGACGACGATGCCCGAGAAGAGCAGCAAGACGAGGTAGAGGCCGTTGCTGGCGGCGAGGTTGACCTCGGCTCGAAGCCAACCCGCGAGCGCGAGACCGATGCCGGCGCAGCCGGCCGAGCCGAGCAGCAAGAGGCCGAGCACCTGCACGCCACCGCCGGCGCCACCGTGGGGATGCCATCGCAGGGCCAACGCGACCGCCCCGAGGATCGCGACCTTAATGGCCTCGGTGACCAGAACGCCAGCCATCTTCGCACCAATCAGGCGACCCTGGCCGAGCGGCGTGACGTGGAGTCGTCGCAGCACACCGAACGATCGCTCGAAGCCGGTTGAGATTGACAGCGCGACCAGAGAGGTCGACAGCACGCAAAGGGCCAGTATTCCCGGGGCCACGAAATCGATCCGGTGCGCCGTGGGAGTCGACGTGACGCGGGCCAGTGAGAAGAACACGAGCAACAAGACGGGTATGCCCACCGTGAGCAGCAGCGTCTCACCCCGGCGCACGGTCATGCGCACTTCGGCACGCGTCTGGGCCCACCACGCGTTCACGGCTGGACTCGCGTTCGCTCTTGGGCAATGAGCTCGAAGTAGCGTTCCTCGAGCGACGCCCTGGTTCGCAGTGAGAGCATCTCGACGCCCGCCGTGTTGAGAAAGTTCGTGATGGTGGCGAGATTCTGCGGTGAGGACATCGTGGCGCAGCGCAGGCGCGTCGGACCGTCGAGAATCACGTCGCACTGCATGAGTACGGCGAGCCGGCGCGGATCAACGGGAGCGGAGGTCTCGATGATCATCTCGGGTTGGCCGGCCAACTCGTCGAGTGTTCCCTGGATCACGACGTGGCCTTGGTTCATGATGACCAGGCGGTCAGCGAGGCGCTCGGCCTCGTCGAGCTCGTGCGTCGTGATCAGTAGGGCACAGCCTCGATCGCGTTCGGCGCGGACGATGTCACGGATGACCTGGCGGCCTTCGGGATCGACCGCGGTCGTGGGCTCGTCGAGAACCAGTACCCGGGGTCGTCCGATGAGGGCCAGGGCCAACAAGGTGCGCTGCTGTTCGCCGCCACTGAGTCGGCGCCACGGGGTGCGCGAACATCGCTCCAAGTCCAGTAGCTCCAACAACTCACGGGCGTCGCGCGGCGCGTCGTAGTAGGTGGCGGTGAGTTGCAATGCCTGCCGCGGCGTCATCGGGAACCAGACGCCGCCGCGCTGCAAGAGCGCGCCGGTGCGAACGACGACCTCACGGTGATCACGGCGCGGATCGAGGCCGTGCAGTCGAACGGTGCCCGACGTGGGATCACGAAAGCCGAGCAGTGTCTCGACGACGGTCGTCTTGCCGGCACCGTTGGGGCCGAGCAGGGTGACGACCTCACCGAAATTGACGTTGAGCGACACGTCGTCGACGGCTCGGAGGTTGGCGAACGTGACGCTCAGATGATTGACCTCGACGGCGTTACTCACGACCTTTGAACCTAGACGCTCGCCGCTCGCTCAAACGCATCTCGGTAGGCTGGCGGGCATGATTGATCTCGCCCAGCTCCGTCGTGAACCTGATGTCGTCAAGGCCGCCCTCGCGCGCCGCGGCGTCACGTCGTCGACGATGGACGAGATAATCGCCTTGGACGCCCGGCACCGGGTCCTGCTCCACGACGCCGAGGGACTTCGTGCCGAGGTAAAGGAACTGTCACGCCAGGTGGGCGAGGCCCGCAGGGCCAAGGACGCTGAAGTCGCCGACGCCCTGACCCTCGAGAGTCGGACGCTCGGCGACAAGGAACGCGAGGCGTCCGACGCGACTGAGGTCGTGGCGCGAGAACTCAACGAGCGGCTCTTGATGATCCCGAATCTCCCCGCACCCGAGGTGCCCGACGGCCTCGACGAGAACGACAACGTGGAACTGCGTCGATGGTGGGTCGGCATGGACGCCGGGGTCGCCCTTCCCACTTACGCCGAGCATCAGCGTGTGGCCCACTGGGAGATCGGAGTGCAGCTCGGGATTCTCGACCTTGAGTCGGGCGCCAAGATCGCCGGCTCGATGTTCCCGCTCTTTCGCGCCGGTGGCGCCCGACTGCTGCGCGCGCTCGGCTTCTTCGCCCTCGACCGCCACATGGCCGATTACGAAGAGATTCGGCCTCCGAGTTTCGCGCTGACCGAGACGATGATGTCGACGGGTCACCTGCCGAAGTCGGCCGACGACATGTACGCGATCGAGCGCGACGGCCTGTGGGCGATTCCCACCGCGGAAGTGCCGCTCACGTCGATACACCGTGGCGAGATCCTCGACGAGGCGAAGCTGCCTATTCGCCTTACGGCGCAGACCGCCTGTTTTCGCCGCGAGGCGGGGGCCGCCGGACGCGACACCCGAGGACTCTTGCGCGTGCACGAGTTCGACAAGGTCGAGCTCTTCGCCTACTGCACACCGGAACAGGCTGACGCGGCGCACGCCGATATTCTGAGCCGCGCCGAGGGGTTACTGCAGTCCCTCGGGCTCACCTATCGGGTGCTCAACCTTTGCTGCGGCGACCTCGGCACATCGTCGGCGCGAACGCTTGACCTGGAAGTCTTCAGCCCCGGCGTCGATCGCTGGCTGGAGGTCTCCTCGGTCAGCTGGTTCCGCGATTTCCAGGCGCGCCGGGCCAATGTTCGCTACCGCACGTCAGACGGTTCGACGGCACTCGTGCACACGGTGAACGGTTCAGCTCTCGCGTGGGCGCGCATCTGGGCTGCGCTGGTGGAGACCTATCGACAGGCGGACGGCTCGATCCTCCTGCCCGACGTGCTCGCCCCGTACCTCGGCGGTGAGACCAGAATTACTTCGAGGCCTTCGTAAGTTCGAACCGGTAGCCGACGCCGCGCACGGTGGTGATGTGCGCGGGCGCCTTCGGGTTGTCCTCGATAAGGGTACGCAGCCGCTTGATGTGCACGTCCAACGTCTTGGTGTCGCCGACGTAGTCATTGCCCCACACTCGATCAATGAGCACTTCTCGGGTGAGCACGCGGCCGGGATTCTCGAGCAGTAGTCGCAGCAGGGCGAACTCCTTCTTGCGCAGTTTGATCTCCTCGCCCTTGATGAAGCAGCGGCGCGCGTCGACGTCCATGCGAATGTCACCGCGCAGGATCTGATCTTCTTCGCCATGGTCGTGGTCGATGCTTTCACGTCGACGCAATACGGCCCGGATGCGCGCGACCAGCTCGCGGAGTCGGTACGGCTTGGTCACGTAGTCGTCAGCACCGATCTCGAGCATCAGGACCATGTCGACCTCTTCACCTTTCGCACTCACGATGATGATCGGCACGTCGCTCGCCGCGCGAATCAGCCGACAGACGTCGAGTCCCGAGACCTTGGGCAGCATCAGGTCGAGGAGTACGACGTCGAAGTGACCGGCGCCAAAAAGATTGACCGCTTCTTGTCCGTCACGCGCGACGCTGACGTCGAAGCCTTCGCGGTTGAGGCCGATCGTGAGAGCGTCGACGAAGGACTCCTCGTCCTCGACGACGAGGACGCGAACGTTTGATTCGGACGATTGCTTCTTACCCATTACTGATTCATCGGCAGGTCAAGTGAAAAGGTCGATCCCTCACCCTCGCGCGAGTCGACAACTATGTTCCCGCCATGGTTGAAGGCCACGTGTCGCACGATACTGAGTCCGAGTCCCGTGCCGCCGGTCTCGCGCGCGCGGCCCGGGTCGACTCGGTAGAAACGTTCGAAGATCCGCTCAAGATCCTTCGTGGGGATACCCACCCCCTGGTCCTTGATCGCGACGCGAACGAAGGGCCCGATGACGTCGCCTTCATCGGCCGTCGTGGCGTCGACGCGCTCGATCGATACCGTGACGGTGCCGCCCTCGGGGGAGTAGACCACCGCGTTCTCGAGTAGCGCGTGCACCGCCGAAATCAACTGGCGCCGGTCGCCCACGATGACGAAATTGGTGTCGGGTTCTTTGAAATGCAGCGTTACCTGGTGTTGTTCAGCGGCCGTGCGGATCCGCTCCATAGCGTCGGCGACAAAGAGCGTCACCGGGACGGGCTCGCGAAGCGGCGAACCCTCGCCCTCGATTCTCGAAAGGTCGAGCAGGTCCTCGATGATGCGGTTTACGCGGAAGGCTTCGGAGTTGATGCGCCCGGCCAGGCGCTGGGCGACGGCCGGATCGCGTTCGAACTGGAGGGTCTCGGCGAGTAGTCCCATCGCGCCCATCGGCGTCTTCAGTTCGTGTGAGACGTTGGCGATGAAGTCGCGGCGAATATCTTCGAGTCGCCGCCGCTCTGAGACGTCCTCGATGACGGCGAGCACGCCGAGCGGTCGGCGTCCGTCGTCGATGACCGAGGCTCGGATGGTGAGCGTCCGGCGGGGTGGTCCGTAGATGTCGATGGTCCTCTCGGCGACGCCGTTCGTCCATCCTTCGGCGAGCACGTCGGTGACCGCCTGGGCCGCTATGGCGTCGCCGTATCGATTGGCCATGAGCGTTTCGGCCTGGGTGTTTCGAAAGATCACGCTGCCGCCCTCGTCACACAGGACGAGACCGAGCGGAAGCGTATCGAGTGAGCGACGAAGACGAACTGAATCGGCACTCGCCTCGCCGATCGCGGTCGTGGCGGCGCCGGTGACCTCCTCGAGGTAGGCGAGCGACGTCTCCACGCGACCGTCGTCGCCCTGCGGCTCGACGCCGAGCCGGGCGCCGAGAGCGGCGAGGCGCTGGGCAATCGCACGATGACCACGACGGCGGTTGATTAAGACGCCGATCAAGAGCCCGAAGATGAGGAAGCCGGCCGCAGAAAGATAGATGGCAAACGGTGGCCAGTGGGAGATCACGTTGTGGGCGAGAGCAATTGGCACCTCACCAGTCTCGCAGACGAAACCAGTTGTGGTGGCATAGCGACCGTTGCGTTGCTCCTACTCGAAAGTGAGCCCACGATGTTGTTTGCTACCGTCTCTCTCAGCCCCTCTCCCACGGCCCTTCCTGGAAGTGCTGCGCTTCAGCAGATCGCCGACGGGATCGCCTCCTGGGCACTGATCGGTGCGCTGGTCTCGCTCTTGCTCGGCGCCGCGCTGTGGGCGGTGGGCAGCCATACCCAAAACATGCATCAGTCAATGGCCGGTCGCCGTGCGGTCGTGACGTCGCTCTTGGCTTCGGTACTCATCGGCGCGGCCCCGACCCTGATCAACTTCTTCTTCAAGACCGGGCTCGGCGTTCACTGATGAGTAGTTGGCTCTGCACGTACAATCCACTCTGCTTTGCCGCGAGTTCGGTGACGAAGGCCACGCTCGGAGGGATCTTCGACTCAATGACCAGCTGGGTCCTCTCGAGCGTGCAGTGGCTCTTGAGTGCGGCGGGTCAGGTCCTGTTGTCGGCGAGCGAGCCGACGACGGTCGTCCGTTCGGCTACTCAAGAGTTCAACGTACTCTTGGCGCTTTCCCCACTCCTCATGGTGCTCGGACTGGCTGTCGCGACATTGCAGGCGCTGCGTCACGGGGATCCTTCGTCACTCTGGCGCGTCTATTTCGGCGTCGCCCCGGCGTGCGTATTGGCACTCTTTCTCGCTCGACCGATGACGACGCTCGTCTTGAGTGCGGTCAATCAGTTGTCGACCAGTGCCGCGAGCACCGTGGTGCAACACGAGTCGACCTTGGCCAGCGCGATGACCAATCTCAGTCCGACGACGCCGGGCTTCGGACTCTTCCTGCTCGCGCTCGGAGTCGTCATCGGCTGTTTTCTCCTGTGGTGTGAACTGATCGTGCGGACGGTGATCCTGACGTTGCTACTCGTCCTGGTTCCGATCATCGTGCCCTTGGCGGTGTTCCCGTCTCTTCGCCGCCTCGGATGGCGTCTCGCTGAGACGTTCCTCGCCGTCGCGTCGAGCAAGTTGCTCATCGTTATCGCGCTCGCTCTCGGACTCGACGAGCTGCATGGCTCGTCGGCGACGCAGGTCATCACCGGCGTCGTGACGCTGCTCTTGGCGACCGTGTCACCCTTCGTCTTGTTGCGCGTCATTCCTTTCGTCGAACAGTCGGCGATGCACAACGTTGAGGGACTTCGTCAACGACTTACCCGATCGGTGCAGAACGCCCCGTCATCACCGCTCGGCGCGGCGGTACGGTCTCTCACCCCTGACCTGCCGATGCCCGGCCCGCCGGAACGTCCCGCCGACTTGGGACTGGCGATGTGGGAGGGAGGTCCAGAGTTTGAGTTGGCCCCGACCGGGGGTGAGCCGGTGGCGCCGCCGATCGGTGAGCCCCAGCACCGAGGCGGTCACGTGGCGTATTTCAAGGACGACAAGGGCCCGGTCGTTGGTTGGCACTTTGACGAATGAGTTGCTGGGATTGGGCGACGCTGACGCGGACTCACTGTGGATCGGGATTCGGCGCCACCAAGCGGTGCTGGCCGTCGCGGGCGTGGGCGTCGTCGCGGACTGGCTCTTTCGCCCTCGAGCTTCAGTCGTGGAACTGTTGTTCGGCGTTGCGCTCTTCGCCGGCACCGTGCCGGTCGTGGATGGACACACCATCGGCGAGCGCTCGGCCATTGCCGTGCGGTACTTCCTGCGCTCCCGGTGGTCAACCACTCACATGATCGAAGTTGACGATTGCCTCGAGATTCAAGCGCGAGGTCGCGTTGCCTTTCGAGCGTTTCAACTCGACCATCGCGGACGACTCGATCTGTCGGGTCGCGACGCCACCGTGGCGTATGGTCTCGTAGCGCTCGTCGACGGGATAGGCGTGGGCGGACCGTCACGACACGTCTCGGTGCACGTGCAGTCGCCGGGCGCTGGAGCGGCAACGTTGTTGTCCCTGCCTGAGGCGACGACGAAGCCCGAGGGATGGCATGCGAACACGCAGCTAGCGTTCGAGATCGCTGCAATGCAGCCGCAACGGCCCACGATGCTGCTCGAGCGGTGGCGTTACGTCCGAACGGTTGAAGGTCTCGCCACGACGTTGCGAATTCGTGATTTCTCCGCGACGC
>JADGOK010000043.1 GCA_017882985.1 Acidimicrobiales bacterium | reverse complement strand
AGCCACAAGCGAGTCAAGGTCAGGGGCAAGTTCGTTACCCGCTCGTTCCGCACGACCAAGACCGTCATCGTGAGGCCAGCTGTTGCCGGCGCCACCGGGACGTTCAGCCCCAACCACACGATGTCGGTGCTGACGTTGCTCGCGGCACCGGTCACGTTGAAGTAACCAGCAAGCATCACCGCTAGTCCGTGTAGTCCCGAGCGAACGAACCAGAAGTGATTGTTCGCTCGGGACTCGTGGCACCAGCGTACGAACCAGAGTCCCGTTGAGCCGTCAATAGCCCGCGGAAGAGAGAAGACAATGAGAACATTCCAACAGAAGAGGCTCCGAGGCTCGATCGCCGCGAGGCTCGGGGCGGCCATCGTCGTGCCGGTCACCTTGCTGGCGACGGCGAGCGGCGCTGCCACGGCCCCACCGGCCAACCCGATTCAACTGACCGCACCAAGTGGACTTCCGGGCACGGCGCTCCCCTTCAGCGGGGTGACCGCCGCGACCTTCACGGCGTCAGCCGACTTCCAGAAGCTCACGACCAGTCCGAACGCCGGCGTCACCGGCACACCAATCACGCTGAGCGGATCGGGGCTGACCCCCAATACGACGCTGCAACTCACGTGGGGCACCAATACGGCCACGTGGAGCGTGGACCCGGAGCCCTTCACCGTCGACTACCTGGGCTCGGTCTACTCTCCTATATCCGCCGCCTCTCTGCTCAACAACAGCAACTCGATGTATGTAAACCTGGCGACGGTGACGACTGACGCCAGCGGCAACTTCAGCCTCAAGACGAAGGCGCCGACGGACTTCGGTGGCAACCACGACATCTGGGCGGTCTCCGCTGGTGTCGGCGTCGCCAATGGTTCCTTCGACCTGCTGCGCACCGTCACCATCTCACCGCAGAGCGGGCCGGTCGGTACGCCGATCACCGTCACCTACACGTCCATGGACGCAAATCCCTACGGCGGCGGCGGATCAGTCCTCTGGGACAATCACTACGCCGGCGAGATAATGGGCAACTGGACCCGCGGCACCGCGAGTGTGACCATACGGGCGGCGGGTGCCGTTGGCACCCACTACGTGCAGGTCGGTGACGCCATCAGCTTCCAGTACATGAACCCCATCCAGTCGCCCATCACCGATGACAACGGCGGACTGCGCGCATTCACCGTCACGCGGAGCAACGCCCTTCCCAAGCCTTCGATAACCTGGCCGACCAGCGTCACGCCGAATGTGAGCGCCAACCAGCTCACCACGATGTACAACCCTGTTCTCGGTGCGAAGGTTTACCAGCCCACTGCACTGGACCCGAATAGCTCCGCGGTAGCAACACTGGCTCCGAACAGCGGTCCCGTGGCGACGAAGACCGCGGTTCACGTCACCGGTCTGCCGGCGTCAGCGTCGGGCAACGTTGAGTTGGACCTGATTTCGGTTACGGGGAGTCGAGTGAACTGCACTGGCACCTGCTGGGGCTACCAGTACACGTCCTTGGGCAGCGCTTCTGTGTCCAACGGAACGTTGGACCAGAGCGTCACCATCCCGAACCACCCCGGTGTCAACACGCTCGGTGGCTGGCACGCCATCGTCGTCATAAAGGGCGCCATGGCGACCGACGGCGCGGGCAATAGGGCCCCCGGCGTGGGTAGCCTCGTTGAGGCTCAAGTACCTTTCTACGTGAAGGAGAGCATCATGCCCTTCTTCAACAAGGCGGGTAAGTTGCTCTCGATGGGCGTCGCGACCGCGAACGACACGGCCGCGCTGGCCAACGAAGTCGGTGGACAGGTTGGTACGGGAACGTACACCTTCAAGGAAGGCCAGGAGTTCACCATCAGCATCCTGGGTGTCGGCTGGACGCAGCTCGACAACACCCTGGCCGTCGACTACGACAACAGCTACATCGGATACGGCTGCGGATTCCACTCGAACGGTTACATGGCCGTCCACCTGACGGCGACCGGTGGACCCGGCATCCACATCATCGACCTCTACCCGCTGCTGTACTCGCTGTCGCCGAACCTGGGTACGTACTACGGCATGGTGCCCCTGCTTTCCGGCAATCACGACGATCCGGGTCTGGCCCTCGGCTACCAGGTTCCGTCAATCCACTTCGCGATCCGAATCGTCAAGTAGCGGCGTCAACATCTTGGTTGGGCTATGGCCTCGCCCCTCGTTGAACGAGGGGCGAGGCCATAGTCTTGGTCAGCCGACCGAGGCCCTCGGGTAGCCACCAGTTCCAGCGTCCGAGCAGCGCCATCAGGGCCGGCAGCACGAGTCCACGGACCACAGTGGCGTCGATCAGCACTCCGAGCGCGAGACCGAGACCCAGCTCCTGGAGTCCAGCGATGCGGCCGAAGACGAGTCCGCTCAGCGCACCGACCATGATCACCGCCGCCGCGGTCACGACGCCGCCAGTGTGAGCGAGTCCGTCGATGATTGCCTCGCGCGTGCCCGAGCCCGCATCCCACGACTCGCGCATTCGCGCGACGATGAAGACCTCGTAGTCCGACGAGAGACCGAAGAGCACCGCGAAGACGAAGATGGGCACCCAGCCCTCGATCTGGGAGACGTGGTAGGTGCCGAGTAACGACGAGCCCAGTCCGAAGCGGAAGACCACTACTAGCAGTCCGTAGGTCACGGTGACCGATAGGAGGTCGAGTAACACGGCGATGAGCGGAAGTAGGAGCGACCGGAAGGCGTGCACCAGCACGAGGTAGACGAGGGCGAGCAGGACCAGGACGATCCAAGGGAACGTGCCGTACACCGAATCAAGGAAGTCGACCCCTTGCGCGCTGGCCCCTCCGACGACCACCGTCGTGTCGACCGGAAACCGAATGCCGGGGATCACGTCTTGGCGAAGATGCGTCACGAAGTGCTGGGACACTTGGTCGCCGTAGTAATGGCGGTTCACTACGTAGAAAAGGGCGTAGCGTCCCGAGGGGTCGACATACGGTGGCCGTTGGCCTGACGTGACGAGCTGGACCTCCTTCTCACCGAGCAACGCCACGATGAGACGCTGGCGCGCCGCCGCCGCACCGGGTGCCGTGTCGCCGTGGGCGACGCCCGTGTCGATCACGATGTTGATCGGCGTGATGATGGCGGGTCCGGCGCGGTGTTCGACGTAGGCGAGGGCTCTCGCCGATTCGATGCCGTGGGGGATCGCGGTCAACGACGCAGGAGTGAGTTGGAGCCAGAAGATGGGGACGCCAGCGACGACGAGCAGCACCAACCCGACAACAAGCACGCGAATCGGACGACGCAGGACGCCTCGCGCGACGCGGGCCCACGCGCCGCTGCGCACGTCGCGCCGCGCGATCAACCCGTGCATACCGACAGGCCGCACGCCCCTGCGACCCAGCAGCGAGAGCAGCGCCGGCTGAAGACTCAAGGCGACCCCGACCGCTAATACTGGCACCGCGAGGCCCGCTACGCCGAGTGACCGTACGAAGGGCACGGGCACGAAGAGCAGTGTCATCAGACCGATCGCGACCGAAAGCCCCGACAGGACGACGGTTCGTCCGGCGGTGGCCATCGTTCGAATGATGGCGTCATCGAGCGACGTCCCAGTTGTGGCAATCTCCCTGCGGAAACGGTGCACGATGAGCAGTGAATAGTCAACGGCGAGACCGAATCCGATAAGTTCGACGACGTTGGGCACGTAGAGCACCATGAGGAATCGGTGGGCGAGTAGCCAGACGATGCCGAGCGACCCGGTGGCGGTGGCGGCCGCGACCACGAAGGGCAGGGCGAGGGCCCAGCAGAGTCCGAGCACCGCGACCAGCAACGCGAGCGCGAGCGCAATTGCTAACAGCTCGCCCCGGTATAGGTCGTGGTTCAGAATCGGCGTCAGGTCGCTCTCCAGCGCCGGTGGTCCGGTCACCATGGCCTGGTGCAGGCCATGGTCGGCGAGCGCGCGACGAAGCGCGTCGGTTTGGGCGGAGGCATGGTTGAGCGCGAGCGAAGTATCGATATTCGCGTAGAGCAACCCGAAAAGCACGCGTTGTTCGGTAACTCTCGCGGTCGGGATTGCCCGGGCTGCGGCGACAATACCCTGCTCGAGTCGGGCAATCCCGACCTTCGTGGGATTGGCCAGCGGTTCGATGACGGTGAACGTGCCCTCGATGTTCTGACCGAAATGAGCAATCAGTACGGCATTGGCTCGATCGGACGGCGATCCGGGAACGGCGAGCGACGTGGTCAGCCGACTCGGCAGGGCGAACGACGCGAGGGTCCCCAGCACGAGCACGAGGGCCCAGACGCCCAGGACCGCAAGTCGCCACCGAAGGACGGCGCGGATCCAACGTTCGAGCATGGGTGAAGGGTAACCGGCGACCGCACCGCTCCCCGTCGTGTCGGCGCCGGACTGGTCAGTTCACGACGTCGTCGCGAAGCGTCGACGAACGCCGATCAGACCTTGCCGCCGCGGCGGCCTTCGGCCGTGCCACCGAGCATCGCCCACGCGACCAGGCCGAGACCCGGCACGAGGAACCAGATGCCAAAGACGAGCGCCAGTACCACCAGGAACGCGCCCATGCCCAGAGTGAACGGCCAGATCGACGTTCCCGGGAACGATCCGACGACACCGGCACCGCTCGCCTGCGTGGCGTTCGGGTCGTCTTCGGGGCGTGCCTTCATCCGCCGGCTCCAGAAGTAGTAGTAACTACCGGGCAAGAAGCACAAGAGCATGCCCGCGAACATCATGACGCCGCCGGCGTTCTCCAGGCTCCAGTTCCAGTACACGGCACACATGATGCCGAAGAAGAGGCCGAGGCCGAGCAACATCTTCGCCTCTACCTTCATGGCGCGGGTACCTTTTCGGCCGGAGCCGCGACGGCGTGGTCTCCGTGGGCGAGGGACTTGTGCTCGGGGTGGTTGTAGTCCCACGTCGGACGCTCGGAACGAATCTGTGGCAGTCGGTAGAAGTTGTGGTGCGGCGGTGGCGAGGTGGTGAACCACTCGAGCGTCTGGGCGTCCCAGGGATTATCACCGGCCGGGTACTTCTTCCAGCTCACGGCGACGTTGACGACGAACAGCAGTGTTGAGACTCCGACCATCGCGGCGCCGATCGAACTCCAGTCGTTGAGCATCTTCCACTGCGGGTCGTGGGGGTAGACCGCTATTCGTCGTGGCATGCCGTTGAGTCCGAGCAGATACTGGGGGAGCGTGAAGACCTGGGTGCCGATGAAGAGGAACCAGAACTGTGCCTTGCCGATCCGCTCGTTGAGCAGGTAGCCGGTGACCTTGGGACCCCAGTAGTAGAGACCGCCCATACCGCCGAGGACCAGGGCCATGACGACCGAATGGAAGTGGGCGACGACGAAGTAGGTGTCGTGGGTGAAGAAGTCGAGCGGCGGGCTGGCGAGGTAGATGCCCGTCAGGCCACCGATCAGGAACGTGACGAGAAAGCCTATGGCCATCAACATCGCGGTCGAGAACCAGACCTCGCCTCGCCACATCGTCCCGATCCAGTTGAATATCTTGATACCCGTCGGCACCGCGATCAAGAGACTCATGATCGAGAAGAACGGCAGCAGGACGACACCGGTGGTGAACATGTGGTGGGCCCAGACGCCGAGGGACAGCGCGGCGATTGACAGTGTCGCGAAGATCATTCCCTTGTAGCCAAAGACTGGCTTGCGCGAGAAGACGGCGATGATCTCGGTCACCATTCCAAAGAAGGGCAGCGCAAGGATATAGACCTCGGGATGCCCCCAGAACCAGAAAATATGCTGCCAGAGTACGGGCACCCCGCCTCCGGCTACCGAATAGATGTGCGTGCCGAAGTGGCGGTCGCAGTAGAGCATGATCAGGCCCGCGGTGAGCACAGGGAAGGCGAGGAGAATGAGGATTCCCGTCACGAGCATGTTCCACGTGAAGATCGGCATGCGGAACATCGTCATGCCCGGCGCGCGTAGGTAGAAGATCGTCGCGCAGAGATTGACGCCGGTGAAGATCGCCGAGAACCCGGTGAGGAGTAGTCCGCCGATCCACAGGTCCGCCCCGGCTCCGGGAGTGTTGATCGAATTGGACAACGGCGCGTAGGCGACCCACCCAAAGTTCGCGGCGCCACCGGCGGTGAAGAATCCCGCCAGCATCGTGATCGATCCGGTGAGGTACAGCCAGTACGAGAGCGCGTTAAGGCGCGGGAACGCCATGTCGGGGGCGCCAATTTGGATCGGCACGATGATGTTGGCGAGACCACCGAAGGCGAAGGGGCCCGCGAACAGGTAGATCATCACCGAGCCGTGCATCGTGAACAGTTCGTTGTACTGGGATAAGGACACCAACGATCCGTTCGGCGTGGCGAGTTGGGCGCGGATGATCTCGGCGAAGAGTCCACCGATGACGAGCATGATGACCGACGTCACAGTGTACGAGAGTCCGATGATCTTGTGGTCGGTCGTTGTCATCCACTTGAGCAACCCCGAGGGACCGTGGTGCTCGTCGTGGCCTTGGCCGTGGCCGTGGCCGTGCTCGGGATGGTCCAGCGGGTGTTCTAGGACGTCAGTCATTTAGTTGGCTCCCGAACTGGCGGTGGACTTGGACGGAACGAGTGAGGAGGTCTGCTGGGACGTCGCCTTGGAGGCCGACTGGGCGGCGTTGGCGTCGGTGAAACTTGTGATCCAGGTGGCGTACTGGCTCGGCGTCACGACTTTCACCTTGAAGTACATGAGCGAATGATAGAGACCACACAACTGCGTGCACTGACCAAAGAAGGTGCCCGTCGTCACTGCGTGCAGCGTGAACTGATTTCGTATACCGGGCAAGGCGTAGCGCGAGAAGTTGAACTCCTTCACGTAGAAGCCGTGAATGACGTCCGTCGAGGTGAGATTGATGTGCACGTCGGTGTTGACCGGCATCACCATCTCGGGCGTCTGTGTGGTCTGACCTACGACGACGGCTGACGTGCCGGGGTAGGAGAACTTCCAGCCCCACTGGAACGCGTTGACGTCGATCGTGACGTTGGTCTTGGGAGTGGCGACGACCTGGTTCTCGACG
>JADGOK010000042.1 GCA_017882985.1 Acidimicrobiales bacterium | reverse complement strand
CGGATCCTTGCCGCAGACATTCAATACCAACAAGATCAGCGCGTACTACATCGCTGTCATTACTAACGGACAACGTAACGTCATCTCAAGACCGCTCGATGCGGGGCGAGCGTCCCCACAAGTTCCTTCCGCCGTATCGACGTCACTCCACGACATCAAGATCTTCTCAGTGGGTTCAACCTCCGACTCCCTTCGCTGGCGCGCCGTTCTTTTCGCACTGCCGCACTCGCACACTCACATGCTCGTAGCCGTCTCACTCGCGCAGATTGACGCGACGATGAGTTTCTTCCGACTCGCCTTCCTTCTGGCCGGGTTCGTGGTCCTCGCGGTTGTCGCCGCCACGGGCTTCTGGATCGCCCGACTTGGTCTGCGCCCGATCGCCGAGGTCACGGAGGTGGCCGACGCCATCACCGCGGGTGACCGGACGCGTCGAGTAACGATGGTGCGAAGAAGGACAGAGGCAGGCAAGTTGGCGCAGGCGTTCAACGTGATGCTCGACGAGCAACTCTCGCTCGAAACTCAACTTCGCCAGTTCGTGGCGGACGCGTCGCACGAACTCCGCACCCCCGTCTCGGTCATCCTCGGCATCACCGAGTTGTGGCGACAGGGCGAGTTGAGGAATGGCGAGGAGCGCGACGAGGCTATCCACCGCATCGGAGTCTCCGGGAACCAGATGGGCAGACTCGTTGAAGAACTCCTCCTCTTGGCTCGTCTTGACGAGGGCCGACACATGGACCGCGCTCCCGTCGACCTCGCGCGGCTGATCCAGGACGTAGTGGATGACGCGTCGACCACTGACCCTCATCGGACTATCAAAGTCGAGGGTCCTGGCTCGGTTATCGTTCAGGGCGACCCTTCCGGGCTCCGTCGCGTCGTGGCCAACCTGGTCAATAACTCTCTTCGGTACACGCCACACGATGCAGCCGTCGAGGTCCGCCTGGCCGTCAAGGGAGACACGGTGGTACTCGAGGTTGCAGATTCAGGACCCGGCATGACACGTGAGGAAGCGAGTCACGCCTTCGACAGATTTTGGCGAGCTGACGCCAGTCGATCTCGGTCCGGTACGGGGCTCGGGCTTCCCATCGTGCGCAGCATCATCGTGGCCCACGCTGGCGACGTCACCCTACAGTCGGACTCGGTGACCGGCACCCGCGTCAGGGTGATTCTCCCATGTGGCGAGGAGGAGAGTTCCGAACCAAACGTTGTCGCCTTTCGTCATATCGACTAGCGGCGACCTGCGGAGATGGCCCCGAAGCGTTGCGAGCGGAGGCGCGACCCACGGACGATTTGCATGGTTCAATTCTTGCTGTCGATTATGAAGTGATCGAGAGCCGGGGGGGGGCGTTTCATCGGACAGTGGTCACCTATGAATTCGACATAATCGCTTCAGAATCCTTGTTCAGTTCCCTAGTGCCGCGACCGTTGCGGCTCACGAGGAGGTCTGAGGTGCATGGAATTCAAGTCAATTGGGAATGGCGGTTGATCGTTCGGGCCGAATCGCTTCATGTCAGTGGGGAACGATCTACTTTTGGCGCGAAGCATGGGATAGACCGTGAGATTCTTTTCGGGACATGATCATTAGATCGATCCAAAGCCCTTTGTTTTGTTGGTGGGCCGCTTGGGTCTCGATCCCAGGCACGAGTCACTTCTTCCCCGCCACACGACAGTGGGCGTCGACCACGCACCGTTGGGATGACGATGCGGCGGGCGGGGTGACGACAGTGCACCACCGCGGCTCGGTGTCACTCGACGAATTTCAACCAGTCGTCCTCCGCAGCATTTAACGACGATTGCACCGAGTCGAGTTCGGTACCGAGGCGAGATTGCTCTTCATGATCGTGCGAAGCGAGCAACTTCGCCGTGATCGAGTCCCGTCGTCGATTGAGCCGTGACATCTCCTTCTCAGCGTCGCGGAGCCGACGGCCTCGCGATACTCCGAGCGGTGCCGCCGTTGAGAGCGCCGTGGCCGGTTCGCCGGTAGCCGATTCAGTGATTGCGCCGGTCGCTCTGGCGATCCATGCGTCGATACCGCCTGGGATGTCAGCAATTGTTCCGTCTTCGTGAACCTCCAGCAGACGATCAGTCGTGCGGCTGAGGAACGTTCGGTCGTGTGAAACCACGATCAGAGTCCCGGACCATTGGCTGAGGAACGTTTCAATGAGGCGAATCGTCTCTAGGTCGAGGTCGTTCGTCGGTTCGTCGAGAAAGAGGACGTTCGGACGCTGCGCGAGTGCCAAAAGCAACTGCAGTCGGCGTCGCTCGCCGCCGGACAGTTCCCGAGCCCTTGTCGAGGGCAGAGCTCCGGTGAACCAGAAGCGTTTCATCAGCGCGACGTCGGCCACGGAGCCGGGCACGCCCTGGGGACCGGCGACCAACTCTTGCACTGTCAAATCCAGATCGAAGTCGCCTCCGCTCTGTTCGAAGTACGACGTCACGACCGTGGGGCCCCGTTTCACGGTCCCCTTGGAGGGCTCGATTGTTTGAGCCAGAAGGTGCAGAAATGTCGATTTTCCAGCGCCGTTGGGTCCGACGACGCCCACGCGGTCTCCGGGGCCGATCTCGAAATTGACGTCGTTGAGAATCGGACGTCCATTGTCGTAGGAGAACGCAACGTTGTGTGTCCTTATCACCATGGTCCCGAGACGAGGAGTGTCGATGCTCAGGTCGAGTGACCCCTCTCGCGCGGCGGCCTGCGGACGCTGCGCGATGAGGCGCTGGGCCGCGTCAATGCGAGCTTGCGGTTTGGTCGAACGGGCCTTCACCCCGCGACGCAGCCACGCCAGTTCGGTCCTCGCGAGGTTGCGTCGCGTTTGCTCGGCTGAAGCCGCTTGCTCTTCGCGCTCGGCCTGCGCCTCCAACAGTCGCGAGTAACCGCCGGCGTGGATGAACGTCTTGCCCCGGTCGATCTCGACCATCCGAGTAGTGACCTGGTCGAGCAGAAATCGGTCGTGACTCACCAGAACGACCGCGCCGCGAAAATTGATGATCTGCTGCTCCAGCCATTGAATGGCGCCCAGGTCCAAGTGGTTGGTCGGTTCATCGAGAATAAGGACGTCGTTGGGCTCGGCGAAGAGGCGGGCGAGCGCGACGCGCTTGAGTTGACCCCCCGACAAGTGGGCGGTGTCGGTCTCGGCGGAACTCAGCATTCCCAACCGGTCGAGCGCGGCGTCTACTTGCCATCCGGTGCCGAGTGCCTCGCGCACTGATCCGTCCGGAAGATGGGGGATTTGGTCGAGCATTCCCACTTGGACACCACGACCGCGACGGATGTCGCCCGAATCGGGCTTCAGATCACCGGCGATGATCCTCAGCAGCGTCGACTTTCCTACGCCATTGATGCCAACGACGCCGATGCGATCGCCCGAGGAGATTGTCAGAAAGAAGTCTTCCAGGAGGGCACGATCGGTGCCTTGGAGAGCGACCTTTTGAAGGTCTAAGAGGATTGCCATGCGACAAACAGGTTAGCGACACGCTGGCGGTGAGCCTCGCTCGGTGACTGGTCGCGGCGTCGGCGTCGGCGTGGCGTCGAGGACTTCTCGCACTGCCTCAGCAACGCGACCTGATCGAATGGTCTTTGCGCGAGAACGAATGACGTTCCGATCACTGACTCGGCTTCCAAGACCATCCGCGCGTCTCTCGAATTGAATTTGTCATCGGCTCAGCCGGGGCAATCATTAGAAGTTCGATGAGACGACGTCCTTCGTCAGCTTTCTCATGGAACTGGAAGTGATGATCGCCGAGAAGACGTGCTTCTCTTGGCGCGGGTCGAGAGCGGACGGGTTTCGATGCGCCCCTACTCGACGGCTATGGCTTGAAGGATCTCGAGTCGGGCGGCCCGGCGGGCCGGCCAGGCGGCGGCGGCGAATCCGAGGAGCGCGGCAAACGCGACGAAGACGACCAGGCTCGTATAAGGAACCGCGACGTCGGTGATGCCCTGCTGCTTGAGTGAGGAAGCGAGTGCCACACCCAACCCGGTGCCCACGACCACCCCAATTACCGCGCCGAAGACCGAGAGGATCACCGCCTCTGATCGGATCATGGCCCTGACCTGTCGCCGCCGCATCCCGACGGCTCGCAGCAGGCCAATCTCACGGGTGCGCTCGAAGACCGACAGCATGAGCGTGTTCACGATTCCGATCAGGGCGACCAGGATCGCCAAGGCCAGCAGTGCGTACACGAGACCCAAGAGTTGGTTGACCTGGGCTTGTTGGGCCTTGATGAACTGCGCACGCGTCTGGATCTTGAGGTTCGGGTAGCTCTGCAGACCGGCTTTGATCGCCGCCGTCGTTTCGGCGTTCGCGCCCCGTGACGTGCTCAAGAGGAGCGCCACCGGGAGTGTGTTGACGGCGAAGTGGGAGCGGAAGAAGGCGTCACCAACGACGTACGAGCCGAGGACCGCGTTCGGCTTGAAGATGCCCCCGATCCGAACGATCATCGATCCCGTTTCGGCGAACGTGGCGCGGATTCGTGCGCCAACCTTCAGACCCTTGCTGTTCGCGGTGGTGGTATCGATCAGGAGCTCGCCGTGAGAGAGCGCCGAAGTTCCAGCCCCGGAGTCCATTCGCAGCACCACCGTCGTGGAAAGATCCTTGGGCGAGATGGCGACGATAGTGCGGACCGAATGCCCAATCTCGAACATTCCTCCGTCAACACGGGTGACGGTCGTCACGCCCGGGACCTGAGCGGCGGCGGTAGCGGCGGTGGCGCTGAATCCCGTTTGAGGCCCGCCGACCGAGGGGTTGGTGATGATGTAGTTCGCCACGATCGCGTCGCTGATACTGCTCGTGGCCGAACGTGAAATCGAGGCACCAAACACTGAGAACGTGGACACGAGGGCCAGCCCGACCATCAGCGCCGAGGCGGTTTGGGCGGTGCGCCGCGGGCTGCGCATTGAGTTCTCCCGTCCCAGCTTTCCGGAAATCCCGAAGATCGCCGCCAGCGGTCTTCCGAGGGCGCTCGAGATCGGTCGGGCGACCAAGGGAGCGAGCATCCCGACGCCGAGGAAGATCGCCATCGCGCCGAGGCCAACTAGTTGGATCGCGGGCTTGGCGATGCCGACGACGAGAGCCAGGACACCGACGGTCCCGACAGCCCCACCAATCGCGAAGCGGCGACGACTTGATTCGACGGAGCTCTTTTGATAGCTCGCCAACGCCGCGATCGGCGGAATCCGTACCGCCTGCCGGGCCGGACTGATCGCCGAGAGAACCGTGACGCCGACGCCGACGACGAGAGCGGCGAGCACGGTCCTGGACGCGAAGACCAGCGAACCCGCGGGTAGGGAGATGCCAAACGCCTTGAGCAGCGCGTCAAGACCTACGGCGGTCAACACGCCGAGGCCGAGGCCGACAATCGAGGCGGCGAGTCCGAGCAACAGGGCCTCGAGCAGCACCGAGCGGAAGATCTGGCGCCTGCTCGCTCCAACAATTCGCAGGAGCGCGAGCTCCCTCGTGCGTTGACCGACGGTGATCGAGAACGTGTTGAATATCGTAAAGGCACCGACGAAGAGCGCGATGAAGGCAAAGACGAGGAGGGCCGTCGAGAAGAACCCCAGAGCCTGATTGATGGAACTCGTATCCTCATTGGCCACCGTTTGTCCGGTGACAACTTCCACACCGCGCGGCAGCATCGCGGCGACCGAGCGCTCCACCGTTGATTTGTTCGTCCCGGAGGCGACGATGATGTCAATCGTGTCCAACTGTCCGACCTTGTCGAAGAGTCTCTGGGCGGTAGGGAGGTTGAATGCAGCGATCGTCGCACCCGCGAGATTGTTCGCGGAGCCGAATCGTACGATGCCCGAAATCGTGAAAGTCTGCGGTGCGCCGGGGAGCAGGATCTGGACCCGGTCGCCGACGTGGAATCCGTACTTCTTCGCCGTTCCTTGGTCCATGACGACCTGCGAAGCGCTCTGGGGACCGCTTCCCTGAGCCAGTTTCAGTGACGAGAGTTGGCGGTTCTGCTCGAAGGCCATGCCGATCGTCGGCGCACCTCCCGTCGTGATCGCCTTCCCGTTCTTGGCGACGTACTGGGCGTAGCCGCCGACCCCGCCGCTGGCGACGGCCACGCCCGGCACCGCCGCAACTTGGGAGATGAGCGACTGGGAGAACGGCTTGCGGGTGGCGGGCCCGGCGCCCTGATTGGAGAACGCGGCCGTACTTCTGATCTCGAGGTCGACGTGCTGATAGACCGTGTTGAAGAGACCGGTAAAGGTGTTGTGGAGCGTGTCAGTGAGAACCAGCGTGCCGGACACGAACGTGACACCGAGGACGATGGCGAGGCCCGTGAGGGCGAGGCGCAACTTGTGCGCGAGCAGTCCCTTGATCGTGAGCCGCCACATCTCAATTTCCTAGTTGCTTCATGCGCTCGAGCACGCCGTCGGCCGTCGGCGGGGCGAGTTCGCCAACGAGTTCACCGTCCGCGAGGAACACCACCCGGTCGGCGAAGGCCGCGCCACGAGCATCGTGCGTCACCATGATGATTGACTGGTGCAACTCGTCCACCGAACGGCGCAGGAATCTGAGCATCTCGCCCGAGGAATTCGAATCTAAGTTGCCAGTCGGTTCATCAGCGAAGATGAGCTCTGGGCGCCTGATCAATGCACGGGCACACGCGGTGCGCTGCTGCTGGCCGCCCGACATCTGGCTGGGATGGTGGGAGAGCCGATCAGCTATGCCCAGCTCGTCGACGAGGAACGCGAACCACTGTTGATCGACCTTGGCTCCGGCCAGGTCGACGGGAAGGGTGATGTTCTCTGCGGCCGTCAGCGTGGGAACGAGGTTGAACGATTGGAAGATGAATCCGATGTGGTCTCGGCGAAGTTGCGTCAAATCGCCGTCGCCCAGTGTCCCCACCTCTTGCTCTCCGATGAATGTCCGGCCCGAGGTCGGCACGTCCAGCCCCGCTAGGCAGTGCATCAACGTTGACTTACCCGAACCCGACGGACCCATCACCGCGGTGAACTTGCCCTTCTCGAACTCGAGATTGATGCCTTTCAGAGCGTGGAACTCGGCCTCCCCGGTGCCGTAACTCTTGACCAGATCAA
>JADGOK010000041.1 GCA_017882985.1 Acidimicrobiales bacterium | reverse complement strand
TGCTCGTGCCGCTCGTGATCGCCCGCCGGCAGTTCGCACTGCTCTGGTCGCACCTCAAGTGGATCGCGATCTTCGCGATCATCGAATTCGGGATTCCTTGGTACCTCATGGCGACCTCCGAGCGCCACATCACCAGTTCGCTCACCAGCCTGCTGATCTGCGCGGTGCCGCTCTTCTCCGTCGTCGGACAACGCGTGCGCAGAACCGAGGACCACGTCACCCCTCGGCGCCTGCTCGGCCTCGCCATCGGAGCGCTGGGCGTCGCACTGCTGGTAGGTCTCGGGATTCGCGGTGGATCGTTCGAGTGGATAGGTCTGATGCTGCTCGTCTGTCTCGGCTACTCCGTCGGTCCGGTCATCCTCGCCACCAAATTGCACTACGTCCCCGGCATCGTCGTCGTCGCCGGAGCGACCTCGGTCGTGGCCCTGTGCTGGATCCCCTGGACGATCGTGCACTGGCCACGAGCAATTTCATCCGAGACGTGGACCACTGTCGGGGTCCTCTCGGTCATCTGCACCGCTGGCGCATTCCTCGTCTTCTTCGAGCTCGTCAAGGAAGTCGGCTCGACGAGAAGCGTGGTCGTCACCTACGTGAACACCGCCATCGCCGTCGTCCTGGGCATTGTCTTTCTCAGCGAACCGCTCACCATTGGGATCGTGCTGGGCTTCCCGCTGGTGCTGGTGGGCAGTATCGTCGCGACCAGCTCGCGACGCACGTCAGCGAACGCTGAACACGCCTGACACGCGCACGTCACCGTCGACGATGAGCCACAGGTGACTCTCGTCGCTCGCCAAGGTCACCACGTCATCGCCTTCAACAGCGCCGTGGTGGGTGATCGCGGCTGACGTCAGTCTCGCGTTCGTGATCTCACTCAGCGCGTACCAGATCGCCGCGTTGTTGACGTGACCCACGACGTCGAGGTCCGCGCGACGAAGCGTCCACGCACGCCGTAGCGCGTCGTCGGCGACCCCGGCGGCCGGAACCCGACCGGGGACGCGCCGGCCGTTGGCGGCCTCGCCGTAGACGTCAAAGAAGTCCGATCGGATCCGGCGCGGGTGGCCCGAGGAGTCGACCGGTACCCACAGCGCCACCGCCTCGATCAGGGTCTGCTCGCCACGAGAAAGGTTCGTCCGACGCTCCGCCCACGCGGCGCCGGTTCCGGCGCACCACGTGGTCATCGAGATCATCTCGCCCAGCAGCGGCCAGCGACCACCCGGCGCGACGCGCAGTGCCGTTCGCCGCACGACCCAGCTGTCGTCGGTCACGACGCCGGTGTCATCCCAGTCGTCGGTGGCGACGTCCTGAAGGAAGCGCGCGACGCCGTCGGGGCGAAGGACACCATCGATGTCGGCGTCGCTCAAACGAACGCGACGCTGGGCGCGGAAGGATCGACCGCGTCCTTCGAAAGGAATGAATTCGATCACGGGCGTTCGCTCTCGATCCATGGACTAGCGCAACGTCGCGCCCAGCGACGCGGCCAGCGTGATCAACTGTTCGCGCGCAGCGCTCACCTCGTCGTCTTTGAGCGTGTGCTCCAAAGAGACCAAGCGAACGTTGTAGGCGAGGCTCCGACTGTTCGCGGGCAGTGAGGCATCGCGGTAGACGTCAAAGAGTGATATCGACTCGACCAGTGGCGTCGCGTGGCGCAGCGCCTCACCCAGGTCGGCGGCGTGCACCGTGGACGACACGACGAAGGCCAGGTCAATGACCGCACTCGGGTAGCGACTCGGGACGCTCACGAAGTCGCTTCGCCGTGTGGCCCTCGAGGAATCGGCGAGAGCGTCGAGATCAATGTCCACTACACCCAATCGCCGTCCAACCGCCGAGGGAACCAATGCCCCGACGAGTTCGGCGTCAACTTCACCAAGCTCGCCGAGCGTGGCACCCGACTGGCGATCGACGAGTCGCGCACTGCGCGTTGGATGCAGACCCGGCGACGGCTGCTCACTCGCGCGAACAACGACGTCGGCCAGTCCCAAGCGCTCAGAGAGCACCGACCACAAGCCGACCGCGGTCGTGGCGTCATCGTCGAGGCGTCCGAGGAGCAACGTCAGTCGCTCGTTCTCTCGCGGCAGACGCAGCGTCAGCGCGCCGCTCTCGCCGCCCTTGGTCTCGCGCGGTTCCTCCGTCACGTTGGGATGCGTGAAGACCGCACCCATTTCGCCGAGCACCACGTCGCCCGTGCCGCGTTCGACGTTGCGTCCCCAGGCCCGCACCAGTCCGGTGAGCAGTGTGGCGCGCATCACCGATTCGTCGGACGCCAGAGGATTCGTGATCCGCACCCTCTCGACACCGGGGCTCAGCAAGTCAAAATCAGCGTCGCTCCCGAGTGTCGGGGTCCAGGCTTCAACAACACCGAGATCGACAACCACGTCACGGACCAGACGACGGAGGCGCTGGCGATCGGTGAGGCCACCGGGTTCGGGCCAGGTCGGTGTTCGTCGCGGCAGGCGGCGATAGCCGTGGATCCGCGCGATCTCCTCGATCACGTCAGCGCGCCCCGCGGCGCCTTCACGAATGTCGAGTCGTGACGACGGCGCGCGCACGAAGAGGCTCGACTCTCGAACGTCGACGTGAAAGCCCAGACCCTCGAGGTTCGCGACAACGTCGCCGTAGTCGAGTTCGATCCCGAGTCCACGCTCGATGTCGCCCGCACGAAGCTCCACCGTCGGTGGCGTCGGCACACCCCCCCAGTGGTCGAGGGGATTGGCGAGCCACTGTAGTTCGGGCACGCTCTCTTGCAGCAGGTTCACGAATCTCGCCACCGCGCGCAGCGCGAGCTCCGGATCGACGCCGCGCTCGAATCGGTTGGACGCCTCGCTGCGCAGACCGTGACGCTTGGACGAACGCGCAATCGTCATCGGATCGAAGAAGGCCGCCTCCAAGAGCACGTCGGTAGTGGTGGCACTAATCTCGCTCGACGAGCCGCCCATTATGCCCGCCAGTCCCAACAGCTGGTCGTCACCATCGACGATCACGCAGTCCACTCCGGTGTCACCGAGTCCACGCCCGGCTTTGGCCAGTTCGCGCACGACACCGTCAAGGGTCTCGAGCGTTTCACCAGCGCGAGCTCGCCGGACGCGCAGCGCGTGACCGGCGACGTTCGCGGCGTCGTAGGGATGCGTGGGCTGGCCGAGTTCGAGCATCACGTAGTTCGACGCGTCGACGACGTTGGAGATGGGCCGCATGCCGGCGCTCTGGAGTCGCTGGGCAATCCACGAAGGAGAGGGGCGCACGGTCAGGTTGCGCAACACCGACACGGTCAGGCGTCCGCAGAGCTCGGGGTCGTCGATGCCGGCGTGCGCGAAGGAATCGGTCATGACGTCCGCGACGGGCGTCGCGAGCATCGGTTCGCGCAACGGCCGCGCGAGGCGGGTCGCCAGGTCACGAGCAACCCCTTGCACACACCACGCGTCAGGGCGGTTCCCCTCGACGCTGATGTCAAGGACGACGTCCGGCGTGATGTGCAACGCGTCAAGAAGATGTTCACCCACGCGCGGCGTCGTCACTTGATCGAGGATCATGAGACCGAGGTGATCGTCGCTCAGACCAAGTTCGCGTGCTGAGCACAGCATCCCGTTACTGGTGACGCCGCGCATCTGACGCCGAGCGATCTCGAAACCGCCCGGCAGGACCGCGCCGATCGGGGCGAGGGGTACGTGATTGCCCAGTTCGAAATTCGTGGCGCCGCACACGATCTCGACAGGTCCGGCTCCGGCGTCGACCGTAACGAGGCGCACGCGGTCGGCGCCCTCGATCGAACGGATTTCGTCGACGCGTGCCACCACCACGTCCTCGAGTCCCGCGCCCACCACATCGATTCCCTCGACCACGAGACCGAGGTCGTCGAGGATGAGGCGCAGTTCATCGGGCGTTTCGGGCAGATCGACGAACTCGCGTAACCACGAAAGGGGAATCTTCACGAGAATTGCTCCAGGAATCTGGTGTCGTTGTCAATCAGGGCGCGCATGTCGGGTATCTGATGGCGCATCTGGGCGCAGCGGTCGATGCCGAAGCCGAACGCGAAACCACTCCACTCGTCGCCGTCGATGCCCACCGCCGAGAGCACGGCCGGATCCAACATGCCGCATCCGCCCAGCTCGATCCATCCGGTCTGGGAACAGGTCCGACAACCCTCACCACGACAGATCGTGCAGGTGACCTCGAATTCGGCCGACGGCTCGGTGAAGGGGAAGAAGGCGGGGCGCAGTCGCGACGCGATGTCGGGTCCGAAGTAGGCGCGCGTGAAGGTCTCGATGACGCCCGCCAGATCCGCGAAGGCGATCCCCCGGTCGACGACCAGGCCCTCAATCTGGTGGAACGTCGCGAGATGACGCGCGTCGGGCGTATCGCGACGAAAACACCGTCCCGGCATCACCGAGTGGATCGGCAGGCTGCCCTTCGCCACCGCCTCTTCCATCAAGTGGACTTGCGTGGGTGACGTGTGCGTGCGCAGCACCACCGTCTCAGGTTCGCCGAGGTCCACGTAGAAGGTGTCCCACAGCCCGCGCGCGGGGTGCGCGGGCGGGATGTTCAGTGCCTCGAAGTTGTACCAGTCGCTCTCGACCTCGGGGCCGTCCGCCACGGTGAAGCCCATGCCCACGAAGACGTCTTCGAGCTCACGTTGGGTGGACGCGACCAGACCGGGATGTCCGGCGCGCACCGGCCAGCGGACCGAGTTCGTCACCACGTCGCCCAAATCCAGCCGGTCGGCTTCGAGACTCTCCGCTCGGGCCGCCGCGGCGAGCGTGGACCGTCGGGCTTCGAACGCCGCTTGGACTTCTCGACGGGCCTCTTGGAGCAACGCCCCTGCGTCCTTGCGCGCGTTCGGTTCGAGCGAGCCCAGTGATTTCTGCAAGGTTGAGAGCAGGGACCGCTTACCGGTGAGTCGCGGTTCGGCCTCGGTCAATTCATCCAGGGTCGCCAACGACGCGATGGTCGAGAGCAACTCGCTCGTCTGAGCGGACAGATCGGCGAGCGGCGAAGGGGTCATGACCCTTCAAGGCTAGGGCGTGGACGCCCTTCGTCAGCGCCTCGACGTTGCCACAGGGCCTCGAACGCAACGAGCGAGGCGGCAACGCCCGCGTTGAGCGACTCGCCTCGCCCCACCATCGGAATGCTCAGCGCTGCGTCGCAGCGTTCGATGACCTCAACGTCCAGTCCTTCGGCCTCATTGCCAATGACGACGACGGTGGGTCCGCTGAAGTCGACGTCGCGCAGTGCGGCTCCCCCGTGCACGACGCTCGCGAGAATTCTCGCCCCGCGACCGGCGAAATGCGCGAACGCCTCGTCGAGTGAGCAGACGACGACGGGAACGTGAAAGACCGAGCCCGCGGTCGCGCGCAGTGTCTTGGGGTTGAACGGATCGACGCTCTGGCCCGTCAACACCACCGCCTCGACGCCCGCGGCGTCGGCTGAGCGAATGATGGTCCCGACGTTGCCCGGATCGCGCAAGTCGTGCAGTACGAGTACGAGCGACGTGACCTTGACGGCCGAAAGTTCACTCAGCGGCAGACGAACGACCGCCGCCACTGGCTGGGGCGTCTTCGCGTCAGCGATCTGGGCGAGTACTTCGCGATTAAGACCGAAGACCCGGATCCCAGCCCGTTCGGCGTTCGCCAAGAGCGCCGCAACCGGAGGTGACGTGGCCGACGTCGTGTCGACGTAGATCGCCTCGAACTCAGTGCCAGCCCGAAGGGCCGCCTCGACGAGGTCGGGCCCTTCGAGGACGCAGACGCCCTCACTCCAGCGCAGCGAGCGCTTCTGGATGAGGCGTCGAAGCCGACGCACTCTCTGGTGTGACGACCCCAACGCCTCGATCAGGACGGCCTACTTCGCCAGTGCGTCGCTGGCCTGGGTGACGAGCGCGGCGAAGGCCGCACCGTCGTTCACCGCGAGGTCCGCGAGCATCCGACGGTCGACTTCGATGCCCGCCGCGTTGAGCCCGGCGATGAAGCGGCTGTAGCTCACGCCGTGGGCGCGGGTACCGGCGTTGATGCGCTGGATCCACAACTTACGGAATTCGCCCTTGCGCGCGCGGCGGTCGCGAAACGCGTAGACACCCGAGTGTTGGACGGCCTGGTTGGCCGCACGAAAGGTCCGGCTCCGGTCGCCGTAGTAACCCTTGGCCTCTTCGAGAATTGCCTTGTGGTGCTTCTTGGCGTTGACCGCCCTCTTTACACGTGCCATGTCAGTTCCTCTTTCCTAACTCGTCCTCTAGAGTCCCATCAGCTTCTTGACGTTCTTCTCTAATCCTTTGGAGATCTCGGTGTCACGACCCAGCCGGCGAGCGCGTACGGACGACTTCTTTTCCATCAGGTGGCCACGGAACGCCTTGCGACGGCGCAACTTCCCGCTACCGGTGATCTTGATACGTTTCTTGGCACCGCTGTCGGTCTTCATCTTTGGCATTTCAGCTCTCCTCTGCAGATACTTCTGCCGAAACACTCGGCACGACTTCGTCTTGCGGTGCTACCACTGCTACTTCTTCGGCACTCTTGGGCTTGGCCTTCTTGTCGGGCCCGAGCACCATGATCATGTTGCGACCGTCCAACTTGGCGGCCGACTCGACTTTGGCGACGTCGGTCAACTTCTCGACGATCCGGTCGAGGATCTTCTTTCCCAGTTCGGGGTGCGCGGATTCTCGTCCGCGGAACATGATCGTGATCTTTACCTTGTGACCTTCGTTCAAGAACTTTTCGACCAGTCGGGTCTTGGTGTCGAAGTCGCCGGGGCCGATCTTGGGCCGGTACTTCATCTCCTTGACGCCGACGTTCTGGGTCTTGCGCCGCGACTCCTTGGCCTTTTGCGCTTCGTCAAACTTGAACTTGCCGTAGTCCATGATGCGACAGACCGGCGGACTCGCCGTCGGAGCGATCTCGACGAGATCGAGGTCCAGGCTTCGGGCCAGCGCCAACGCTTCACGGGTCGACATCACACCACGTTGATTGCCCTCGTGGTCGATGAGGCGAATTGTGTCCACACGAATGCGTTCATTGACGCGGTGGTCTCCAGGCACTGTTGCGATAACGCTCTCCTCGCTCTACGCGAC
>JADGOK010000040.1 GCA_017882985.1 Acidimicrobiales bacterium | reverse complement strand
GTTGAAGGATCAACAGTCAGCGTGACCTTTGATCCGTTGCTCGCCAAGGTCATCGCCCACGCGTCCACGCGCTCCGAAGCGGCGGCCACACTGGCCCTGTCGCTCGAACGACTCCACGTCGGCGGCGTCACCACGAATCGCGACTTTCTCGCCGCCACCCTCCGTCACGACCGGTTTCTCGCTGGCGATACCACCACAGATTTCATCGACCGCTTCTCGCCCGATCGCACGCTTGACGTGAGTGACGACGAGTTGACGTTCGCGAGCACGGCTGGCGCCCTCTGGCTCCAGGGTGAGAACCGCGCCGCGGCCGTCGTCCTCGCCAACGTGCCGAGCGGATGGCGCAACGCGCGACTTCCGCGCCAAAGCGTCGTCCTGCGACAAGGCGAGAGAACCATCGACGTTCGTTACCGCGCGCGCCGCGACGGCTCGTTCGACGTTGGCGAGAACGACGTGGCCCGTGTTCATCGCTGGGGTCCGCACGACATCGACGTCGAGGTCAGTGGGCGACGACGCTCGTCACGCATCACGCGATCGGGCACGCACCTGCACGTTCAAGTTGTTCGGGGCACGGTCGACTTCGAGTTGGTGCCGCGCTTCGTGGCTCCCGGCGTCGAACTGGTCGTGGGCGGACTCAGCGCGCCGATGCCGGGCGTCGTCATTGAGGTTCGTGTCGTCGTGGGTCAGCGCGTTGCCCTAGGTGAAACACTCGTCGTGATGGAAGCAATGAAGATGGAGCACGTGATCAGTGCGCCGAGCGCCGGCATCGTCAGTGAAGTCTTGGTCACCGCTTCCCAGCAGGTCGACAATGGAGCAGTGCTGCTGACGATCGACGACGAGGGCGTGGGCTGATCGTGGCCACCCCGCTACGCGTCGCCAACTGCTCAGGCTTCTACGGCGACCGCCTTTCGGCCGCTCGTGAGATGGTCGAGGGCGGTCCGATCGACGTACTGACCGGCGACTGGCTCGCGGAGCTGACGATGCTGATTCTCGCGCGGACCCAAATGAAGAGCCCGGGCGCCGGCTACGCGCGCAGTTTTCTCACCCAGATGGAACAAGTGATGGGCACCTGTTTGGACAAGGGCATCAAGGTCGTGTCCAACGCTGGCGGTCTCGATCCCGATCACTGCGCTGAAGCCCTAGAGGAGATCGCGCACAAACTCGGCCTCTCACCCAGAATCGCGTACGTGAGTGGTGACAATCTCATGTCCCGTCTCGACGAGCTGCGGAGCGCCGGCGTTGATCTGGCGCACTTCGAGACCGGCGAGCCGGTCGGCGACGTTTCTCGTTTCATCACCGCCAACGCCTACCTCGGTTGCTTTGGCATCGTCGAGGCGCTACGGGCCGGCGCCGACATCGTGGTCACCGGACGGGTCACCGACGCGGCCGTCGTCTGCGGTCCGGCCGCCTGGCACCATGGATGGTCCCGCGACAACTGGGACGCCCTCGCGGGCGCCGTCGTCGCGGGTCACGTCATCGAATGCGGCGCCCAGGTCACGGGCGGTAACTATTCCTTCTTCAACGAGGTTCCGGGCATGACGCGCGTCGGTTTCCCCTGGGTCGAGATCGCCGATGACGGTTCGTCGGTGGTGGGTAAGCACGACGGCACCGGCGGCGAGGTCTCAATCGGCACCGTCACCTCGCAGTTGCTCTACGAGATCGCGACCCCCTCGTACCTCGGTCCCGACGTGACGGCACGATTCGACACGATCCGCCTCGAGCAAGTGGCGAAGGATCGGGTCCGCATCTACGGGACCAAGGGCGAACCGCCGCCATCGACACTGAAGGTCGCCATGAATGAGATCGGCGGCTACCGCAAGGATCTCAACGTCGCGCTGACGGGACTCGACATCGAGGCGAAAGCGCGCCTCGTCGAAGCGGCGTTCTGGATTGCCTGTCCCTACCAACGCGAAGAGTTCGATCACGTGACGACGAGGCTCGTTCGAACCGACAAGCCCGACCCGACGACCAACGAAGAGGCGGTCGCCCTCTGGCGAATCACGCTGAAGGACCGCGACGAACGCAAGGTCGGTCGCGCGGTCGCCAACGCAGTCGTCGAGATCGCGCTCGCGACGATACCCGGTTACTTCAACGTCGGCAGCGGCCCCTCGGGCGGTTCGGCCTTTGGCGTCTACCGGCCCGCGGTGGTACCGGCCGAACTCGTGCCGCAATACGTCACGGTCCTCGGCGGCGATCGCACCATCATCGACTCGGTGGCGCCCGCCGGCGCGACGAACGTCGTCGGCGAACCGGGACCGTCAGTGAGCCCTCCGGGGGGGCCCACGACGATGGTGCCGCTCGGGCGACTGTACGGAACTCGTTCGGGCGACAAAGGTGGCAACGCGAACCTCGGTATCTTCGCGCGTAGCGACGACGCCTGGGCGTGGCTTGACGAATTCCTGAGCGTCGAGGAGTTCCAACGGTTGTTGCCCGAAACTGCGTCATTGGCCGTCGATCGATACCGACTGCCGGCGCTGCGATCACTCAATTTCGTGGTCCACGACCTGCTCGAAGAGGGTGTCGCCGCGTCGTCGCGCCAAGACGCCCAGGCGAAGGGCTTCGGCGAGTGGCTCCGAAGCCGCGTGGTCGCCATCCCGTCCGTGCTGCTCGGTCGCTCGTGAGCGCCGCGACGCCAAGCGAACTCGACGTGGTGCGCGCGGACCTCATCGGCGAACAAGACGAACTCGACGCACTGGTCGCGCCGCTGAGCGACGAAGTCTGGCGGCTGGCGACGCCCAGTCCCGGATGGAACGTGGCGGACCAAATCGGTCACCTCACGTATTTCGACGGTTCAGCCGTGAACGCGATCCTCGACCCGGATCGCTTTCAATCCGAGATGAGCGATCTCTTCGACAGCGCGCTCGCCGAAGGTGTCGACACCTTCACGCTCGGCGCCTTTCGCACGCTCTCACCACGTCAACAACTCGCCGCCTGGCGCCACAACCGAACCGCACTCGCGACGGCCGCGCGCACACTGGACGACGACACCCGCGTCGACTGGTACGGGCCGTCGATGGGGGCGCGCTCTTTCCTCACCGCCCGACTCATGGAAGTGTGGGCCCACGGCACCGACATCGCCGACGCGTTGGGGGTCGACCGTCCAGCCACCAATCGACTCCGCCACGTCACCCAACTCGGCTTCATCACGCGCAAGTGGTCGTACCAGGTTCGCGGCGAAGCGCCGCCCGACGGGAGCGTGCGCCTCGAACTGACGGGCCCGGAGGGTGACGTCTGGAGGTGGGGTGACGAGGACGCCACCGACACGATTCGCGGCACCGCGCAGGAGTTCTGTCTTGTGGTCACGAAACGTCGCCACCTCGACGACACGTCGCTCGAAACCGGCGACCTCGGTCGTCACTGGATGCTGCGCGCCCAGGCGTTCGCCGGAGCACCAAGTAGTGGCCCCGAGCCGAGGAGTACTGATGGCCCTCGTCGAGACTGAACTGTCGCGCGGCGTGATGACGATCACGCTCGCCGACGTGGCGCGGCGTAACGCGCTCAGTCGTCAACTGCTCAGTGAACTGATGTCGGCACTCGACGACGTCGACAACGACCCGGACGTTCGCGTCTGCGTCGTGACCAATCGAGGCAACGTCTTTTGTGCGGGCGCGAATTTGAGCGAGCAGTCCGACGACGCTGCCAAAAAGGACCCCGGACGAACCGTGTCCATGAGCGAACTGTTCCAGCGGATCCTGCACTCACCCAAGCCATTCGTCGGACGTATCGCCGGGCACTGCGTCGCCGGTGGCGTCGGCCTGGCGGCGGTCATGGACATTTCGATCGCCCTCGACTCGGCGAAGTTCGGCTTCACCGAGGTCCGCGTCGGCGTGGCGCCCGCCATGATCTCGGTCGTCTGTCTTCCCAAGATGCGTCTCGCCGACGCCCGATCAGCCTTCCTGCGCGGACACCGCTTTCCCGCCGAAGAGGCCGCGCGGATGGGACTGATCAATCAGGCGGTCAACGCCGACTCGTTGGACCGAGAAGTTGGGGCGGTCCTCAACGACTTGCTCGCGGGCGAGCCAGGTGCCATCGCGGCGACGAAGCAGTTGACGGCCCGCGTTCCTTCGATGGGGATTGAAGACGCTTTCGAGTGGACTGCCAACCTCTCAGCGAAACTGTTCGCGAGTGACGAGGCCCGTGAGGGAATGTCAGCATTCCTCGAGAAGCGTTCGGCGTCGTGGGTGCGTTCACTCGACGACGAGTGAACCTAGGGAATTGCGGCGTTCACTTCGTTTTCAATCTCGTCGTGCGAATCCTCGACGTCGGGAGCGAACTCTCGGCCCAACAAGACGAACCCGATTGAAATCGTCAAGCTGCCCCACATTGCGGCCCAGCGCGGTGCGACGTACCAAGAACTTCGGTCAAAGGCCGGCAAGTCAAAGATGACCGCGAGGACCACCGCGGCGGAAAGTACGTTCTGCACTGCCAAGCCGTAAAAACCCTTGCGAGCGAAAGAGGATTGATCGTCGGTGGCGACGCGAATCTTTGAAAGCCACCACCAACTCCAGAGGGTGACGAAACTCGCGACCAACACGATCACAGACTCAAAATCCGCGAGACCGCTGGCGTTTGAGAAGTAGTGCGCCGAGGTTACGAGTTGGTAGAAAGTGATGATCGTTCCGATGGTGAGAACTGCGAAGCCAGAAATGATGAAAGCTCGTGCTCTCCTACGTGGCGCGCTCTGCATTCAAGAAATCTATCGCCTCGTCGACGTGCGTCGCGACGGCCCGAGAGATTCAAAACGGCGCTCGGTCAGTCGAGAATCTGGCGAAGGTCACTCGAAGCAACGGCCCCTTCACGTAGAAGACGCCATGGTGATTGAGAGAGATCCACGACCGTCGAGACGCGACCGGAGCGTTCGCCACCATCGACGACGCCGTCGAGTTCGTCGCGCCCGACGAATGCCTCAAGTACTTCCGCCATAGTGTGACAGGGAGTCACGCCGTGTTTGTTCGCACTCGAGAGAGCGAGCGGTCCCGTCCTCGCGAGTATCTCGCGCAACGCATCGTCATCGGGAATGCGAAATCCGGCCGTATCGGTCGCACTGCCAACCAGTCGCGCGAGTTCTCCCGGCACGCGCACGACGATGGTGAGGGGTCCGGGCCAGTACACGACGCTGAGACGGCGCGCCGCTTCAGGCCAGTGCACCGAGAGTCGTTCGATCTGCGTGAAGTCTTCAACGAGCACTGGCAACGCCGCCGATTCGGGACGGTGTTTCAGGCGAAAGAGCGTCGCCAGCGCGTCGGGGTGGCGCAACGACGCGGCGAGACCGTAGACGGTGTCGGTCGGCAACGCGACGACTCCGCCCCGTGCGAGGACGCGTACCGCTTCGTCTTGCTCGAGCACGCGCGTCATCAGCGCCGCGCGATCAGGACACGGGGTTGACCAGCGAGGTCGGCGAGGTCGGTGACCGAAGTGAAGCCCGCCGCCGACGCCGCGGCGAGAGCCGCCTCGGCCTGCATGTTCCCATGCTCGCAGACGAGCACACCCGCAGAAGTGAGCCACGCCGGTGCTTCGTTGATGATCGTCTCGACGTCCCGGAAACCGGCGACGCCCGACGCGTCGGCGGCCACGAGGGCGAACCGGGGCTCGTAGCCCAGCACCGGATCGAGGTTGACGAACTCGTCCTCGCCGACGTAGGGAGGATTGGCGACGATCAGGTCGAATCGACCGCGAAGCGACACGTCGACGGCGTCGAACCACGACGACTGCACGAAGGCGACCGCGAGAAGATCGTGTTTGAGGGCGTTGCGGCGCGCCACCGCGAGAGCGTCGGATGAAGCGTCCACCGACAGCAGCGTCGCCATGACACCGCGGGCGCTCAACTCGTCCAGCAACGCGAGTCCGATCGCCCCCGACCCGCAGCCCAGGTCGAGGATCATGGGCGCGACGACGTCGACCGCGACCAATTCTCGCAGCGCAGTTTCGACCAGTTCCTCGGTCTCGGGCCGGGGAATGAGCACCCGCGAGTCGACGTCGAGGTCGAGTGAACGAAAGGGCCAGTGCCCGATCACGTACTGAAGTGGTTCTCCGCCTAGTCGTCGCTTCGCCGCGGCGTGGAGTGCGACGAGGGCCTCGGGGTCGTCGCCAACGAAGAACTCCTCGACCAGCCAGCGGGCCTCGCGCGGTTCAAGGCCGGCCGCGACGAGCTCGCCCACCAGGGTGGCGTTAGCGCCCGTCACTCTCGGCCAGTTGACGCGCGCGCTTATCGGCCAAGAGCGCGTCGACGAAGGGATCGAGGTAGCCCGCCAGCACCGCGTCGAGGGTGTAGTTGGTGAGGTTGATGCGGTGATCGGTGACGCGATTCTCCTTGAAGTTGTACGTGCGAATTTTCTCGCTCCGTCCGCCACTGCCCAGTTGGGATCGCTTCAAGTCGCCGAGTTCGCTCGCTTGGGCGTCCTGAGCGGCCTTGAGCAGTCGCGAGCGCAGCACGATCAGGGCCTTCGCGCGGTTTTGGATCTGACTCTTCTCGTCCTGCATCGAGACGACGATGCCCGACGGGAGGTGGGTGATCCGCACGGCCGAGTCAGTCGTGTTGACGCTCTGTCCCCCGGGTCCCGACGAACGGTAGACGTCGATCTTCAAGTCGCTCGGGTCAATCGCCACGTCGACCTCTTCGGCCTCGGGCAAGACCGAGACGGTCGCCGACGAGGTGTGCACGCGGCCCTTCGCCTCGGTCGTCGGCACGCGTTGGACGCGATGCACGCCGGCTTCGAGGGCGAAGCGATTCCAGGCGTCGTCCCCCTTGATCAGGTACGTTCCCTCGTCGAGGCCACCTTGCTCGGATTCGCGCTCTTCGACGATCTCGAACTTCCACCCGCGTAGCGCCGCGTAGCGCTTGTACATCTCAGCGAGGTCCGCGGCGAACAGGTTGGCTTCCTCTCCCCCTTCGGCGCCGCGAATCTCGAGGATCACGTTGCGACCCTCGTTCGGGTCCCGGGGCAAGAGCAACGTCTCGAGCGTCGCTTCGAGTTCGCTCAACTGCACCTCACCCGTACTGATCACCTCGCGCCACTGTTCACGGTCGTCACCGCCGGATTCGTTGAACATCTCCTTGGCGTAGGCGAGGTCGTCGCGGACGGCCTTCATCGCCAACCAGGCGTGGTTGATCTCGGCCAGTTCCTTGTGGC
>JADGOK010000039.1 GCA_017882985.1 Acidimicrobiales bacterium | reverse complement strand
GGACAGATCGGATACTTCTGGGGGTCGCGACCGGGAACCCACACCTTGCCACAGAGAGCCTTCACCGGTGTTGCGTTAATCATTCCGCCCGCGACCGAATTGTCGAGCGCCACGAACTCTCCGTCCTTGGGCGTGTAGCCCTCGAGCACGATGTGGGTGAATCGTTCGTGATCGCCCTGATCGACTTCGGGTGTCGCGTGAACGACGACTTGGGTTTCGGACTGCGTACTCACGCCCAAGACCCTACCGAGATGGTTAAGGTCGTAGTGCCATGAAGCGACGCCGCCGTTCCACGCCTCCCATCCGGCCGGTAGGACGGGTCTCCTCGCACTTCACTCGCGAGGGTCCCGCAAAGAGCGCCTACCGCACTGAAGCCGAAGCGGCGAGCGCCGCGCAGCTCGCTTGGACCCTCAACGGCGTCGACCTCAACGCCTACCGATGCGACTACTGCTTCCAGTGGCACATCGGCAAGCGCTTCCGCGACGATTAGCGATGGCGTCCAAAAGCGGGCAATATGGTGGGACTTGAAATGAAAGGTCTTCCATGACGGTCCAGGCGTACATCTTGATCCAGTCCGAAATTGGCTCTAGCGAGAGCGTGGTGCTCGCCACCCGCGCCGTACCGGGAGTAATGGAGTCCTTCGAGGTCACCGGGCCTTACGACGTGATCGTGCGTTGTACCGCCGAAAGTGTCGATGATCTGGGCAAATTCATCGTCGGAGCGATCCAGAAGGTGCCGGGGATCACCCGCACCCTCACCTGCCCGGTCGTCAACATCTAACCGAACGCCCCGGCCTTTCGAAGGGCCGCCTGGCGCTCGTCGCTGATTCCCCAACTCGTCAGACCCTCACGCGTCCCCGATCCCGGCGCGGCCGGCGGTCGACCAATGGCACCCGGCGTCCTTGAGAACCGCGGAGCCGGTTGCGGCTGAATGACGTCGCCGACGCCAAAGACGTCGCGCTCAGTGTTATACGGGTGTCGAGCCGCTTCGCGGGGCGTCAAAACCGGCGTGACGCACGCGTCGTCCGCTCCGAACACCTCCGTCCATTCGTCACGGGTCCTGGTCGCGAAGATCGAGCTCAGCCTTGCCTTCATCTCGGGCCACTTCGCCCGGTCCATCTGCTCGGGCAGCGTCTCGTCGGTCAGTCCGAGACCCTTGAGCAACTGCGCGTAGAACTTGGCCTCAATGGCACCGACGGCCACGTACTTATGGTCGCTCGTCTCGTAGACCTCGTAGAAGTGCGCCCCGGTGTCGAGGATGTTCACGCCTCGCTCCTCGTGCCAAAATCCGGAATTGAGCAACGCGTGCGTCATCGCGAGCATCGACGCCGATCCGTCGACCATCGCGACGTCCACCACCTGTCCTTCGCCGGTGGCGCGTGCCGAGATCACCGCGGCGAGGACGCCAAAGGCGAGGAAGAGCGCCCCGCCTCCGAAGTCGCCCACCAAGTTCATCGGGGGGGTGGGACGTTCCCCTTCGCGTCCCAGCGGCCAGAGGGCTCCCGACACGGCGATGTAGTTGATGTCATGACCGGCACGCTGGGCCAGCGGGCCCGTTTGCCCGTAGCCGGTCATTCGTCCGTACACGAGACGGGAATTTCGCGAACGCACGTCGTCGGGCCCCAGTCCCAACCGCTCGGTGACGCCGGGACGAAATCCCTCGATCAAGACGTCGGCCTGTTCGCACAGTTCAAGGACCAGGTCGCGTCCGGCCTCACTCTTCAGATCGATCGCCACCGAAGGCCGCGACCGATTGAGCAGGTCCCACGACGCCGTCGCCTGCGCGTCCGCGGCGCCCCGTTCGAGTCGCAAGACGTCCGCGCCGAGGTCGGCCAGCAACATGCACGCGTACGGACTTGGTCCGATACCCGCCAACTCCAGAACCTTCAGCCCCTCGAGTGGTCCACTCACGCTGTCAGTGTAGGTTGGCGCCGATTCGCCGAAGTACTAGTCCCACCAGAGATCGTGGCCGAGCACGCCCTTGCCAATGAGGCCGAGCTGGACTTGGCTGGTGCCTTCGACAATGGTCAGCTGACGCGCGTCTCGGTAGTACAACTCCGTTGGATGTTCCTCCATGTAGCCCGCCGCGCCGAGCAACTGGACGGCGAGTCCGGACGCCTTCACCGCGACTTCGGAGGCATAGTACTTACACATCGACAGCATCGGCACGTACTCTTTGGTGTACTTGCCCTGATCGGCGAGCCACGCCGCGCGGTAGGTCAAGAGACGCGCCGCCTCGATCTCGGTCGCGCACTTGGCTATCTCCCACTGGATACCTTGAAATTCGGAGATTGTCTTTCCAAACGCCGGACGGTTCTTCACGTACTCGGTCGCGTACATCAGTGCCCCCTCGGCGAGGCCCAGTCCCCTCGCTGCCACGATCGGGCGCATCGCATTGAGCGACTGCATGACGAGGAGGAATCCGCCGCCGATCACCTGCTCCGGTCCGATGTGCACGTCGTCAAAGACGATCTCGGCGGTGTCGATGCCCTTCACACCCATCTTCCTGTCCACGCGAGGACGCGAGACGCCGGGTGTCGTGGCGTCGACGATGAAACATCCGATATTCGAATGCAGTCGTGACGAAGGGTCGCCGGTCTTGGCGAATACGCAGAACCAGTCCGCCTGCATCCCTCCCGAGATCCAACACTTCGTGCCGTTCAAGATGAAGCCCCCCTCGACATCGGGGTCGGGCGTGGCCCTCGTCTGCATCCCCGCGACGTCGGATCCCGCGCCGGGTTCGGAAAGACAGAACGCCGATCGATGCGTGCCCTTGGCGATGCCCGGCAAGTAACGGAGCTTCTGTTCTTCGGTACCAGCGATCATGATCGGACCGGTCGGCAGTCGGGTCAAGAGCAACATCAGACCGAGCACGTTGGAGTACTTGGTGACCTCTTCAATGGCGATGGCGAGTCCCATGATGCCCGCGCCCGAGCCGCCGTACTCTTCGGGAATGCACAGGCCCAAGAGGTCAGCCTTACGAAACTCCTCGAAGATGTCCTGGGGGTAGTCACCCGACGAATCGATCGAGCGCGCGCGCGGCCTTATCTTGTCCTGAGCCAGGTGACGAACGACGTCACGAAGTCCAAGCAGTTCATCGGAGAGTTCAAAGTTCATACCGTCCAAGTTACTGCCAGCGATGTGCCAACATTGCCCGGTGACCTCCTTCCAGAGACCCGACGCGCTGGCCGCCATGACGAAAACGACCTACGACGTGGTCGTGATCGGCGCCGGGATGACCGGAGCGGGCGTGGCACTGGACGCGGCGTCGCGCGGGCTTCGCGTCGCGCTGATCGACGGCGGTGACATCTCCTCGGGCACGAGTTCGAAGTCCTCCAAAATGGTCCACGGTGGGCTGCGCTACCTCCAGCAAAAGGAGTTCCGTCTCGTTTACGAAAATCTCCGCGAGCGCCAACGTCTCCTCGAGAACGCGCCGTTCTTGGTCCGGCCTCTCCCCTTTCTCATCCCCCTGTTCGGTAGTCACGGTGTCGTCTCCAAGACCATCGTGAAGGGTTACGCAACCGCCCTTCGTCTCTACGACCTCTCAGGGGGATGGCGAATCGGTAAACGCTACCGACGGGTGACCAGGAGCGAAGCCCTGGCGTACCTTCCCTCGCTGAACACCGATCGCCTCGTCGCCGGGTTTCTCTACCAGGACGCACGGGGCGACGACGCGCGCGTCGCACTCACGTTGGCCCGCTCGGCGTCACTTGATTTCAACGCCGACGTCGCGAACTACGTTCGCGCGGTATCGATCACGCACGACGCAACCGGTCGCGCCAGCGCCGTCGTCTGTCGAGACGAACTCGCGAACACTACGTTCAGTATCTCGACGCGCACCATCGTGAACGCGACCGGGGTCTGGGCTGACGACATCTTCGCGATGGCCGAACAGGAATCGTCACACCACGTCACGCCCGCCAAGGGCGTGCACCTCTCGGTCCCTCGTGACCGGCTGACGGCGGACGTCGCGGCGGTTCTCAACGTTCCAGGCGATCGGCGAAGTATCTTCGTCGTTCCCTTCGAAGACGCTCCGTACACCTTCATCGGCACTACCGACACGGCGTACAGCGGTCCGCTCGACAATCCCGACTGCACGCCCGACGACGTCGCGTATCTCTTGAACGCCGTCAACGCGTCCACGTCGTCGAACCTGACCGTCGCTGACATCACCGGACTCTGGGCCGGACTGCGACCGTTGCTCGTGCCAGCCAAAGGGAAGAAGATCAGCGAGCGCACTGCCGACCTCTCTCGTCGCCACGAGGTCCTCGATACCAAGGACGGCGTCATCCACGTCACCGGTGGAAAGTGGACCACCTACCGACAGATGGCCGAAGACACCGTGGACGCACTCAAACCGTACGTATCGCGACTCGCGAACGTGCGAACCAAGAACCTGCGTCTGCACGGCTTTGGACCGTGGCGTCCGACGTCGGCACTCGAGACCCACCTCTACAACCGCTACGGCCAGGACGCCACCACGCTGCTCGCGATGATCAAGGAGGATCCGCTGCTCGCCCGTGAAACGATCGACGGACAGTCCTACGTCGACGCCGAGTTCATCTTCGCGGTGCGTCACGAGATGGCGACATCACTGATTGACCTCGTCACGCGTCGCACGCGCGCACATCTTCACGACGCGCGAACAACACTGCGGAGCGCCGGCGCGATCACGGCGCTCGTGGCGCCGGAACTCAAGTGGGGCGACGAAGAGTGCCGGTCCCAACTCGACGCCTATCGGAAATTGGCGAACCACGAATTCACTGCGGCGGGGCTGACTCTCTAGAGTGCAGACGTGACCCATCCGACGATGCCCAATGACTATCCCGCCGGGTCACTCGAGCACTCGCCGCCCCCGCCGGCCGCGGCAGAACTGCTCGATGATCTGGCGGCCGCCGGCGTCGCTTTCGACACGTCAACGCGCGAACGAGCCGCACACGGGCGCGACTGGTGGCCTCTGTCGATTCGCGACGTCGCCGAGGGTCGAGTGCCGCACTGGCCGGGCGTCGTAGTTCGACCCGTCTCGAGCGAACAGGTGAGCGAGGTGCTGAAGATCGCGAGTCGCCACAGGACTGCGGTGACGGCGCAAGGCGGCCGATCGGGAGTCGTCGGCGGGGCCGTCGCGCCCACGGGCGCCATCGCTCTCGACCTCACGGGCCTCAACCGCGTTCTTGACGTTGACACCATTGCGGGGACCGTGAGCGTCGAGGCCGGCGTCTTCGGTCCCGAGCTCGAAAGCGCCGTTCGCGCCGAGGGATGGACGGTCGGTCACTTCCCCCAATCGTTCGATCTCGCGACGGTCGGTGGCTGGCTCGCCTGTCGGGGAGCTGGTCAGTACTCGAACCGTTACGGCAAGATCGAAGACATCGTGCGCGCACTCACGGTGGTGCTCGCGAACGGTGACGTCGTCGAGTTGGGCGGCCGCGGCCCACGCCAAGCCGTCGGCCCCGATCTGGTGCAGCTCTTCGTGGGCTCGGAGGGAACGCTCGGCGTGATCACGCGCGCCACCCTCGTGCTCCATCCCCTGGCCCCGTGCGAACAGCGTGCAGCGTACGGCTTTTCGTCCTTCGCCGATGGCCTTGAGGCCTGTCGCCGCATTCTTCAGCGCGACGCCCGTCCGGCGGTACTGCGCCTCTACGACGACGTCGAGTCGCGTCGCAACTTCGACGTCGACTCGTGCGCGCTGATCGTTCTCGACGAGGGCGACCCTGCGCTCGTCGCCGCGACCATGCAGATCGTCCAGAGCGAGTGCGCGAACACCGCCGAGCTCGACGCTGCGCTGGTGGGTCGCTGGCTGGAACACCGCAACGACGTCGGAGCCCTCGCCCCGTTGTGGGAGAAGGGCATCGCGGTCGACACGATTGAGGTCGCAGGACCCTGGACGGTGCTCGCCGAAATGCACGGGCGCGTCGTGGGCGCACTGTCGGCGTTAGGGGACACGCTGGTCGTGTCCGTGCACCAGTCCCACGCGTACCTCGACGGCGCGTGTCTCTATTTCACGTTCGCCGGTCGACCCGACGGTGATCCGACGCCGTACTACCGCAGCGCGTGGGACGTGGCGACGCGCGAAGTGTTGGCGAGTGGCGGGGCCCTCAGTCACCACCACGGTGTGGGACGCAATCGCGCACGCTTCGTCGCCGACGCGTTGGGCAGTGGCTTTCCAGTTCTCGCGACGTTGAAGGCGACGTTGGACCCGCTGTCGATCATGAACCCCGGCGCGCTCGGTCTCGGGTCACCGCCATGGTGAAAGCACTGTCGATTGACGTCGGCACGTCGTCGGTACGCACCGCGCTCGTGGACGACCACGGTGACGTCACCCACATCCACCAACAACGCCTGAGCGTACGAACGCCACAGCCGGGCGAAGTGGAACTCGACGCCGTCGAGATCGGACGACTCGTCGTCGACCTGGCGTGTCGCACCCTCGCCGACGGGGGTCCGTGTGACGTGGTCGGCGTGACGAACCAGCGAACCACGACCATCGTGTTCGATCCGCTAACCAATGAACCGGTCGGTCCCGCACTCGGCTGGCAGGACCTTCGCACCGTCATCGACTGCCTGGTACTACAGGGTGAAGGACTTCGGCTCGCGCCCAATCAATCGGCCACGAAGGCCAAGTGGTTGGTCGCCCAATCCGGGCGTCGCGCCGCGGACCTGCGATTCGCCACGATCGAGACCTGGGTGACGTGGATCTTGACCGAGGGTCGCGTCCACGTGACCGATCGCTCCAACGCCGGCGTCAATGGCCTCGTGGCCATCGACGTCGATTCCTGGGACGAGCGCATCCTGTCGCTGCTCGAACTCGACACCGCCATGATGCCCAGAATCGTCGACACCATGGCGCACCACGGGATCGCGAGCGCGTTGCCGGGTTCGCCACCGATCACGGCCTTGATCGGTGATCAGCCGGCGTCGCTGTTTGGCCAGTCGTGTGTCACCCGCGGGGCGAAGATCACGTTCGGCACTGGCGCGATGCTCGACATGGTACGCGGCGACGCGCGTCCGTCGGCCATGACGCGATTCGACTCGGGCTGCTTTCCTGTCGTACTGCGCAGCGACGACGCGGTGCTCACGTGGGGACTCGAAGGAATCGTCCTCGCTGCCGGTTCGTGCATCGAGTGGTTGCGTGACGATCTCGGTCTGATCAGCGACGCGGCCGAGTGTGAAGCGCTGGCGACGT
>JADGOK010000038.1 GCA_017882985.1 Acidimicrobiales bacterium | reverse complement strand
CTCGAGTACCCGAACGCTGTCGGCCCAAACGGTGAACTGCGACTGGGTGGGCGAGGAATTGCCAATGAGATAGGACTCAGTACTGAGCACCAGGTCCTGCTCGTGTTGTATAGCGAGTTTGACCGTGGCAGCGATTTCTGCCGCGGTCGTGACGAACGCCTTGTGGGTCTTTTGATCCGCGGAACGCGCGACCGCCATGGCGCCGAGGGTCGAGCCGACGGTACCGAGAATGACGAGCAGTGTGGCGAATATCGCCCAGAGGCGAAAATGCCTCGAGCGCCGTAACTTCGAAGTCTCTACGGACGTCGCAGTGTGTTCAGCCATATGTATTCCCGCGCGGCCTTTGGGGGGCGCTTAACCCCTAAGTAATTCGTACCCTTGCATTCTCGTAATGGAGAATCAACGCCTCATCTCGTCGACCACTACGCGACCACATTTCAATACGAAATGTCGTTCTCGTTCCGGGCGATGTTCTCGCTGTTTCGGAGCCCTTGCACTGTCGAAACAACGCTTTCTTTTCGACGAGGAGCGAAAAGTCGTCTGTGTAACGTAATTGTCATACAACGTTCTTATCGCGCGACGATGTTTCTCACCAGGGGCGCACTAAAATTCATAGTTGGGTGTGACCTCGAAAGGTCGGTGCGACGCAGTGACGCCGGTGCCCCTAGTGCATCAGATGAGGTAACCAATTGACTACGAACTCGAACTATGGTGACTCCACTTCTGTCGAGAGTGACGACTCAATCGCTGCGCTGGTGCGTCGGTCCTTCGGTTCGCTGACGTTGCGCGAATCGGGTTTGCTCGGGCCCCCGAACCAGGAGGCCCTCGAGACAATCTTCCCGCCGATTGCGGATTACGCGTTTCTCTCGGACTGTGAGAACAGTTGTCTCGTCGCGCCCACCGGCGCGATCGAATGGCTCTGTCTGCCCAAACCCCACAATCAAAGTGTGTTCGGAACCCTCCTCGATCGGGCCGCCGGCTCCTTTCGCCTCGCGCCAGTGGACAGCGCCGTGCCGGCTCACCGCCAGTACTTGCCGGGCACGATGGTGCTCGAGACGACGTGGCAGACTCGCGGCGGATGGCTCATCGTGCGCGACTTCCTCGCCGTCGGCCCGTGGTACCGAACGGGGGACCGTTCCGACCACCATCGACGCACGCCGGGGGACTTCGACGCCAAGCACGTTCTCGTGCGCACCGCCAAGTGCCTGCACGGCAGCGTCGATCTCGTTCTCAATTGCGAACCTTCGTTCGACTACGGGCGCACCGACGCGCGTTGGGAGTACGCCGGTGCGTCGTACGACCACGTTCGGACAATCAATCCCGACTTTGATCAATTGAACCTCACCGGTGACATGCGTTTTGGCATTGAAGGACGGTCCATACGGGCCCGGCATCGTCTTTCCGAAGGCGAGTCGGCCTACGCCGTGTTGAGTTGGACCGACGTGGCGCCGCCGGCGAACCGGACTGAAGTGGATCAGTGTCAAGCCGAAACCAGTCGATTCTGGCGTGGATGGATTGATGGTGGTCGTTTTCCCGACCACCCGTGGCGCGAGTTGCTCCAGCGAAGCGCGTTGACCTTGAAGGGTCTCACCTACGCCCCGAGCGGTGCGCTCCTCGCCGCACCCACGACGTCGTTGCCCGAAAACCTTGGGGGATCGCGAAACTGGGACTACCGCTACACCTGGATTCGTGACTCGGCCTTCACGTTGCGCTCGCTTCACAAATTGGGTTTCGATACCGAGGCGGACGATTTCCTAGAATTTCTCGGCGACGTGCTCGAACCCTCGGGCCATGTCGCCAATGGTTCCAAGCCCGTGAGGAGCGATCTCCAGGTCCTCTACGGTGTTGACGGCACCTCGTCGGACCCCGAACAAGAACTCGATCACCTTACGGGCTACAGCTGGAGTCGACCGGTGCGCGTGGGCAATGCCGCGAGCCACCAGAGCCAGTTCGACATCCTCGGCGCGATCGTCGACTGCGTCTTTGAACACACCAGGTCACGTGACTCACTGAGTGAGCGGTCGTGGCGCATCGTCGTGCAATCGGTTGAGACGGCTCTGGCGTCGTGGCACGAGCCCGATCGAGGCATTTGGGAGATCCGTGGCGAGCCCAAGCACCTCACGTTCTCCAAGGTCATGTGTTGGGTCGCGGCCGACCGCGGCGCGCGTCTCGCGGCACTGCGTGGCGAGAAGGAAAGGGCCGATCGTTGGTGGCGCGCAGCCCACGAGATTCACACCGACATCTGTGAGCACGCAATGGGTGCTAACGGCTACTTCACGCAGTCCTACGGGTCGGACGAACTGGACGCGTCGCTGCTGCTGCTGCCGATGCTGGGTTTCCTGCCGCCCGATGACGAGAGGATTCGGGCAACGGTCTTCGCGATCGCCGAGGGTCTCACTGACGGCGCCTTCGTGTATCGCTACAAGACGTCGACGACCGATGACGGCATTGGCGGCGAGCCCGAGGGGAGTTTCACGGTCTGTTCGTTCTGGCTCGTGTCGGCGTTGGTCGAGATCGGTGAACTTGACCGTGCTCGAACCCAGTGCGAGAAGTTGATCGGCAGCGCGAGTGCGTTGGGACTCTACGGTGAAGAGATTGACCCACTCACCGCACGGCACTTGGGTAACTTCCCCCAGGCGCTGACGCACCTTTCGTTGATCAACGCCCTTCTTCACGTGATCGAAGCCGAACAACGTGCGACGGGTGCGTCGATCGGCCCCGCCGGCTCGCCGAGTTGGTGGAACGCCGCCGGCAAGGACGACCGGCCCACGACAATCGTCTAGGTTCGAGCACTTCTCGTAGTGCACGGCGCGACTCACGCGTTTCTATCCGTAATGTTTAGTTTCTTCGACGCCGTGGTGAAGTAGCCCGGCCGTACCGTCGATTGGTTCGACTGGTTCGCCCAATTGGTCAGTATTTCGCAGGTTTCGCCGCGGCGAACTCGCTGGACAATCGCTGCGGGCCAACGGCTTCATCTCGAACTCGTCCTTGCGCCACGGGGCGCTACCACGCAAGGATTGGGGGGCTCGTTTGAAAGGTACCCTTGATGATGCAGCCAACCGAACCAGTGGCTGAAATTCGCCCCGCTCTCGAACCCACGTTCGCTCCCGACGATTCGGGGGCCGAACTGGTGATTGTCGCGAACCGGCTGCCGATCCAGCGCTCGACGACCCCCGGTGCTGAGGATTGGCGCCCGAGTCCCGGCGGCCTCGTCTCGGCGTTGACCTCGGTCCTGCAGAATCGCCAGGGTTTGTGGATCGGCTGGTCCGGCGCGGCGACGGATATCGCGCCGCCGACGTCCTTCGAAGGTATTCGATTGAAGTCGGTCGATATCAGCGCCGAGGAGTACGACGACTTCTACTTGGGTTTCTCCAACGCGACGCTCTGGCCCCTGTATCACGACGCCATTCGCACACCGACATTTCACCGCACGTGGTGGCACACCTACCAAGAGATCAACATGCGTTACGCCAAGGCCGCCGCCGCGTCCGTTGCCGAGGGCGGGACGGTGTGGATTCACGACTATCAATTGCAACTCGTCCCGAACTACCTGCGTCAACTCCGACCCGACGTGCGGATCGGATTCTTTCTCCATATTCCCTTTCCACCAACTGAGTTGTTCATGCAGTTGCCCTGGCGCAAGGAGATTCTGACGGGACTCCTCGGCGCCGACCTCATCGGATTCCAGGTTCCCCAGGCGGCGGCCAACTTCTCTCGCATCGCGCGTCGCCTCCTCGGCGCGACGGGAACCGACGCCTCGCTGATCTTCGACGGCCGCGTCATCAAGGTCGGGGCGTTTCCGATCTCGGTCGATTGCGACTTCATCGCCGCCTCCGCGGCCGACCCCGCGGTGCGCGCCCGCGCCCGCGAGATTCGCCAGAGCCTCGGCAATCCCGAGCTGATCCTGCTGGGCGTTGACCGTCTCGACTACACCAAGGGGATCCAGCAGCGGATCAAGGCGGTTTCGGAGCTCTTCGCTGACGGGACCCTCGACCCGGCCAAGCACGTCCTGGTGCAGGTGGCGGTCCCCAGTCGCGAGACTGACGCTCACTACGAACGCGAACGCCATGATCTCGAACAGGTCATCAGCGAGATGAACGGCGACTACGGCGTGCTCGGTAACCCGGTCATCCACTATCTGCACCAGAGTATGGGCTTTGAGGAGTTGATGGCGCTCTACCTCGAAGCCGACATCATGCTGGTGACGCCGTTCCGCGACGGCATGAACCTCGTCGCCAAGGAGTACGTGATGTGTCGCGCCGACGGAACCGGCAAACTCGTGCTCAGCGAATTTGCGGGGGCGGCGACCGAACTTCGCGGCGCGTTCATCGTGAACCCCCACGACCTCGACGGCATCAAGGAGGGCATCCGGATGGCGCTCAACGCAACCCCGAAGGAAGCCAAATCGCGCATGTTACGAATGCGTCGAAAGATCTATCGACGCGACGTGTACGACTGGACGGAAGAGTTCCTCAACGCCCTGCAGCCCTAGATGCGGGCGCCGGGCACGCCAGAGTTGACGCTCTTGGACTTAAAGTTCGTCGATCAACTCCGCGATCGACTCGACGACCCGCGTCGGTCGAAACGGGAAGCGATCGATCTCGCGCCGTGACGCGACCCCCGACAGGACGAGAATCGTTTCGAGTCCCGCCTCGACGCCACCGAGAATGTCGGTGTCCATTCGGTCGCCGATCACGACCGTGTTCTCGGTATGGGCCCCCAGACGGTTGAGGCCTTCGCGCATCATGATCGGGTTCGGTTTGCCGACGAAATAGGGTGAAATGCCCGTCGCACTCTCGATCAGTGACGCCATGGCACCGACCGCGGGCAGCGTTCCTTCGGACGACGGTCCGGTTGGTTCGGGATTTGTCGCCACGAAGTGGCTGCCGTCTTCGATCAGGCGCACCGCCGTCGTGACGTCGTCAAAGGAGTAGTCCTGGGTTTCACCCAAAATGACGTAATCGGCCCTCGATCTGCTTTCGTGATAGCCGACGTTGCGCAGGGCGTCGTGGACGCTCAGTTCGCCCAGTACGAACGCCGAGCCCTGGGGGCGCTGGGAGTGGACGAATTGGGCCGTCGCGAGGGCGGACGTCCACAGTTGGCGCTCGTCGACCTCGAGGCCGGTGGTCTTTAACATCGCCGTGAGCTCGCTCGGTGTGAAGAATGAATTGTTGGTGAGAATGAGAAACGACCGGTCCGTCGCGCGCAACTGATCGAGGAACTTGTCGGCACCGTCCACCATCGCGCCGTCACGAATGAGCACCCCGTCCATGTCGCAAAGCCAATTCTGCGCCAGCGTCTTCTTATTCATACCTCCATTATGGACGCTGACGCGAAGGTTCGATCAGCTGGCCAGCATTTGAACGGATTCAGTCCGTGCGTGGCGCCCGCGACGCAGGACCTCGACGCTCGTTGATCGAACGTGATGGCCGAAGGGAGCCGCCGAGTGAGTGACGTCCTCGAGTCGGCTACTGCACGGTGACGAGTGTGCCGATCGGCGTGTGCGGCCACACGACGCCCGCGTTGGCGAAGGGCATCTCTACGCAGCCGAGGCTTTGGGGCGAGCCGTACGAACCGCGCAGGAAACCGTGCAGCGCGTCGCCACCGTTGAAGTAGGACACCCAGGGGATGCCCGGATCGTGATACTTCGTGCCGTTGGGATTGGTGCCCGACATCGTCGTCGTGACGTAGTGCAGGTACACCGGAAATGTGCCGTTCTGGGTTGGCGAGACGGAAATTCCCGTGTTGACGAACGACGTGTACGTGAGTCGTCCGTTCTGGTAGAGCTTGAGTTTCTGGGGAAGTGATTGCGTGACCAAGACGTCGTTGTACGTCATCGGGTCGTAGCGGTGCTGCAGCGCCGCGACGCTAAGTAGTTTCCAGGTGGTCGTGTCCATCTGACCCGTGGTGGGCAGATTGTTCACTGATTGGAAACGCATCAACGCGCCTTTCAAGATCACGTTGTCCGTGCCGACGTGCCATAGCGAACGGAATGCCGCCGGCAAGGATCGAAAGCGCCACACGTACCTTCCCGGCTGCGGCGTTGTCGGGTGCTTGAGAGCGGTGGTGGTTATGGTCTTGGTAGTCGACACCACAGTGGTTGTGGTCGTCGACGTGGTCGTAGTCGACGAAGACAGCGTTGTGGTGGTGGAATCGGGCCCTGTCGTCGTGGTCACTGGCGTGCTCGTTGTGGTCGTCGACGTCGTTGTGGTCGTTGGGACGGAGGTCTTCACCTTTACCTTGACGTAGAACGAGACGGGAAGATAACGAAGGTAGGCGAGGAGCTGGTCTTCCATCGTGAGAGTAAAAGCAACTCGACTCTGTTTGGTGCCCATCACGTGTGACGGTGCGCGGCCGACGTTTGCTTCGGCGACGGGCGCAACCAGCAGCGATCCGATGACGATCGAACCAGCCACCAACCCGCTCAGGGTTCGGAAACGGGGTCTCGCCATGCTTCGATGCTAATGGCCGACATTGTTACAAAATCGTAACGACACAAACTATCCAGGTCTCTTCAGAGTTTCTCGGTCCCGAAACTGGGGGACAAGGATTTTGGATATGGACACGGTACATTGAAGCAGTGAATACGTCTCCGCGCCGCTGGCAACGCCGGGCGTTGCCCCTCGGACTGACGTCCGTCACGGTTCTGGCGGGCTTCCTCATCGCGGTGGGGCCCGCCACGGCGAATTCAACCACCGCTCACGCCTCGACGACCAGCATTCCCACGTCCACCACCACCATTCCCACCTCCACGACCACGACGGTGCCAACGTCGACGACGACCACGACGCCAACGACGACGACCACTATTCCCTCCAAGCGGTCGAAGTTGCCGTGGCCGAAGGTCGGCAGTGCGGCGGTCCTGATCCCTAAGGTGTCGGTCGCCGCGTCGTCGCCGAACCAGCCCAGGGTGCCGATCGCCAGTCTCACGAAGATGATGACCACGTGGGTTGTTCTGCACCGACTTCCTCTCACTTACGCCCAGCGCGGACCCTGTCTGACGGTGAACGCCAATGACGTCGCGGCCTACGACCACGACGTGGCGAGCGGACAGTCGCGCGTCGAGATCGTGCTCGGAATGAGAATCTGTGAAGGAACGCTGCTGCGCGGCCTGCTCGTGCACTCCGCGGGGGACTACGCCCAACTGCTCGTCGGACTGGCCGGACTGAACGACGCACA
>JADGOK010000037.1 GCA_017882985.1 Acidimicrobiales bacterium | reverse complement strand
CCTCGTGGGCAAACCCGCGATCGGGGCACGGATTATCCGAATCGCGCGCAACCACCTTCGGGATCGTCTCGCGCCCTCGAGCGACGATCCAGGTCAAGTGGCGCGCGAGGTGGTGGGGCGTGGCATGGCGCGCTCCGCAGGACCACTGGCGAGGTCCGTCGTTCGTACCTACGGGCCGTTGGTACTCATCGCGACGCTCCACCCCAAGCTACGGCGACGCGCGCTCGCGCTGTTCTTGGTCGGTACCGCCTGGCGCTGGAGAAACAGTCGCGTCCGCGTCGCCGACGTCCCGCTCGCCATCGCCGATGATCTCGCCTACAGCGTCGGTGTGTGGCGAGGCGCGTGGCGCACGCGATCACTACGCGCGCTGACACCCCAAATTACGAAGTCGTCGATTGGCTTGCGCGAGGTCCTAGGGTTCAAGGACAAGTTGGACGATTCGATTGGACCAGCGAACTAGAAGCGAATGACGCCCCGAACGTTTTTTCCGGCTTCGAGATCCAGATACCCCTGATTGACCTCGTCGATCGAGTACTCCTGGGTGATGAGTTCGTCGATGATGAGATTGCCTTCGTGGTGCATCCTCAACAATCGTGGAATCTGCACCCGAGGCGCCACTGATCCGAAGATCGTGCCGCGCAGTTCCTGGTTCGTCAAAGTGAACATCGCGAGGTTGATGTCAACGGTGGTCTGGGAGAAGGGAGCAATCGCCGTCGCAACGATCACGCCACCCTTGGCCGTGATGGAACGAGCTTCTTCGATCATCTCGCCGGTCAGACGCCCGGGCGTCAGTATCACGACATCGCAGTTCTTGCCCGACGTCAACTCGCTCAGGAAGCCGAACGCCGCCTCGAGCGTGTTCGTCGCGCCGTGGGTGGCACCGATCTTCATGGCGCGGTCGACCTTGGACTGGTTCGTGTCAATCGCGATGACGGCGCGCGCTCCGGCGTGCACGGCACCTTGAATCGCCCCGGAACCCACGCCACCACAACCGATCACTGCAACGACGTCGCCGGGCTTGATCCCACCACGGTTCGCCGCGGACCCGAATCCGGTCGCCAGTCCACAAGAGATGAGCGCTGCGGCTCGAAGGTCGTACCAGGGGTCTATCCGGATGAGCGAGGCCTCGTGAACCACGATGTACTCCGAAAACGTTCCCAGTTGCGCGTATCGATTGAGGTTCTTCTCCCCCAGATGATGGCGCCACGTTCCGTCCGAAATCATCGGTCCCGCCAACGTGGTGGCTCCGAGGTCGCAAATGAACGGCCGACCGGAGGCGCAGTATTCGCACTTGCCGCATGAGGGGATGAACGAAACGCTGACGTGATCGCCGGGCGCGAGCGCCGTGACGTTCGAACCGACGGACTCCACGACGCCGGAGCCCTCGTGTCCGCCGATAAACGGAAACATCGAGTCCACGCCGAAGAAACTCAAGACCTCCGGCGGGGCCGTCATGTCCCCGACACGGCTGTGCTCGTCCGAGTGGCACATTCCCGCGAATGCCATCTTGACCTTCACCTCGTGAGCGTGCGGCTCGTCGATCTCGATGACTTCGGTGTGCCAAGGTCCATTGAGTTCGGTGACGACTGCGGCCTTTACTTGCATTTTCTCCCCCACACTTTGTTCGGGCGCCTCGCGCCTCGATTCGTACTCTATCCAGCGCACGCAACCCGCGACGGCGGAACTACATCTGTTCCGGTGCCTCGATGCCCAAGAGCGAAAGACCGAGTTCGAGGGTGCGCGCCGTTAACTCACAAAGGGCCAAGCGCTCGTCGCGTAGCGCCCCTTCGGACGACAGCACCGGGCAGGCCTCGTAGAACGAAGTGAAGCGTTGGGCCAGGTCGAACAGGTAACCACAGAGCCGGTGCGGCTGGAGCGTGCGAAAGGCCGCCTCGAACGCCTCGGGGAAGGCCAACAGGCCCAGCGCCAAGTGACGCTCGGCGTGGTTGGCCAGCGCGAAGGTGACCGCGTCGTGGTCCCACGGCGCGCCGAGGCGTCGAAAAATCGAGCGTAATCGGGCGTGAGCGTACTGGAGGTACGGACCGGTGTCACCTTCGAACGCGACCATTCGGTCGAGGTCGAAGATGTAGTCGCGCTCTCGATCGGTCGACAGATCGGCGTACTTCACCGCCGCGCGCGCGATCTGCACCGGCAGCGCCAGGCGTGCCGCCGGATCGAGGTCTCGGCCTCTCTCTTCGAGTATCTCGTCGGCGCGTTCGATCGCTTCGTCGAGCAGCGTCACGAGCTTCACGGTCTCGCCGCTGCGGGTCTTGAACATCTTGCGGTCGGGGCCGAGCACGTTGCCAAAGGCCACGTGCTCGCAGCGAACGCTGTCGGGCAACCATCCGGCGAGGCGCGCCACGGCGAAGACCATCTCGAAGTGCTGGGTCTGGGGAACGCCGACGAAGTAGAGAATCTCGTCGGCGTGCAGACGACTCACGCGGTCGCGCACTGCTGCGAGGTCGGTCGCGGCGTAACCGAATCCCTCGTCGCCCTTTTGGACGATCAGCGGCAACGGCTCGCCGTCGCGGTTGGAGAAACCCGGTGGAAAAACGCAACGCGCGCCCCCGCTCTCGACGAGCAGATCCGCCGCGTCGAGGTCGCGCACCACGTCCTCGAGCATGTCGTTGTAGAACGACTCGCCTATGACGTCGCCCGGCGTGAGCGTGATATCGAGTTTGGCGTAGACCTCGTCGAAGTACGCAACCGACTGATCGACGAGAATCCGCCAGAGACGACTCGTCTCGGGGTCACCCGCCTGCAGCGCGACGACGCGGGCTCGGCTTCTCTCCTTGAAGGCGTCGTCGGCGTCGAACTTCGTCCGGGCCGTTCGGTAGAAGCCGTCGAGGTCACCAATGGAGAGCGACGCGACCGCTTCGTCCTCTCCCAAGTCCAAGAGGTGCTCGATCAGCATCCCGAACGGCGTCCCCCAGTCACCCACGTGATTGCGCGCCACGACGCGGTGGCCGGCGAATCGGTACATCCTCGCCAACGCGTCGCCAATCACTGTCCCGCGGAGGTGACCGACGTGCATCTCCTTGGCGACGTTGGGTGCCGAGTAGTCAATGACGACCGTCCTCGGTTGCGAGGTGACTGGGAGCCCCAGACGGGGGTCCTCGAGCAGTTCGAGCAACTGGCGACCGAACAGTTCGTGACACACGGTGAGGTTGAGGAAACCCGGTCCGGCCACCTGCACATCGGCCAGTCCCTCGAGGTCGAGGCGAGCGACGATCTCGTCAGCCACCTCACGAGGCGGTCGACCCAACACCTTGGCGAGCGCCATGACGCCGTTCGCTTGGTAGTCGCTTCGTTCGGACGTGCGCAGCACCGGGTCGGCACCGGGCGCCAACGAATCAAAGGCCTCGGCCAGTCGTTGGCGGAGCAGTTCGTACGTCGAGGTCATCCTCACCAGTCTCGCACTTGCGCCACACCCCCCGAACCACTCACCCGTCGCGAGGGGTCGCGCAACACGGCAGAATGGACGTATGACCACTCCCTCGCTCAACAGTTTTGGTTCGCGCAGCACGCTCGGCGTCGCGGACCGTTCACTCACCTACTACTCGCTACGCGCCGACGCGCTGCGCGAGCTCGGTGTCGACCGGCTCCCGTATTCGATCAAAGTGCTGTTGGAGAATCTGTTGCGACACGAGGACGGCGTGAAGGTTCGTGCCGGCGACATCGAGGCGCTCGCTCGCTGGGCTGAGACGCCGACGCGCCACGGTGAGGCGGCGGGCGAGGACGCGAAGGAGATCGCCTTCACCCCCGAGCGAGTCCTCATGCAGGACCTGACCGGTGTACCGGCCGTGGTGGACCTCGCGTCGATGCGCGACGCGATCATCGCCCTCGGTGGGGATCCGAAGAAGATCAATCCCCTGGTGCCGGTCGAACTGGTCATCGACCACTCGGTGATCATCGAGCACTCGGGCACGCCCGAGAGCTACGAGGAGAACGTCGCGATCGAGTACGAGCGCAACGTCGAGCGCTACACGTTCCTGAAGTGGGCCCAGAGCTCGTTCGAGCAGTTCCGCGTCGTGCCCCCGGGCATGGGCATCTGCCACCAGGTCAACCTCGAGCACCTGGCGCGCGTCGTCTTCGAACTCGGCGGTGTTGCCTACCTCGACACGGTCGTCGGCACCGACTCGCACACCACGATGGTGAACGGACTCGGCGTACTCGGCTGGGGCGTGGGTGGCATCGAAGCCGAAGCCGGCATGTTGGGCCAACCCACGTCCATGCTGATTCCTCCCGTCGTCGGTCTTCGTCTCCTCGGCGCGACGCGCGAAGGCGTCACGGCCACCGACGTCGTGCTCACCATCACCGAGTTACTACGTCGACACGGCGTCGTGGGTAAGTTCGTCGAGGCCTACGGCCCCGGTGTCGCGTCGCTCTCGCTCGAGACGCGCGCCACCATCGGCAACATGTCGCCCGAGTACGGCGCCACGTGTGCCATCTTCCCGATCGACCAGGTGACGGTTGACTATCTCGCCTTCACCGGCCGTCCCCTCGAACAGCTGCAGCTCGTCGAGGCCTACGCCAAAGCTCAGGGTATCTGGCACGACAGCACCGCCGTCGAACCGATCTACTCCGAGTACGTCGAGCTCGACCTCGCCACGGTCGAGCCGAGCCTCGCCGGTCCGAAGCGTCCCCAGGACCGCGTGTCACTTTCTGGAGCGCGTGGAGCGTTCCGCGACGCGCTCGGTCGCGAGCCACTCGAGGTCCGCGGTGTCGACGCCGCCGAACATCTACGCGACGGCGCGGTCACGGTGGCGGCGATCACCTCGTGCACCAACACCTCCAATCCCGCCGTGCTCGTCGCCGCGGGACTCGTCGCGCGGCGCGCGGTCGAACGAGGCCTCGAAGTCAAGCCGTGGGTGAAGACCTCCCTCGCTCCGGGCAGCCGTGTCGTCATGGACTACCTCGAGCGCGCCGATCTCGTGGTCCCGCTCGACAGGTTGGGCTTCTACCTCGCGGGCTTTGGTTGCACCACGTGCATTGGCAACACTGGCCCATTGCTCGCCGGTGTTTCCGACGCCGTCAACGAGCACGACCTTTCGGTCGTGTCGGTGCTGTCGGGCAATCGCAACTTCGAAGGTCGCATCCACCCCGACGTGAAGCAGAACTTCCTCGCGAGTCCGCCGCTGGTCGTCGCGTACGCGCTCGCGGGCACCATCGACATCGACCTGACCCAGGAGCCGCTCGGCACGGGAGCCGACGGCGCACCCGTCTTCCTGAAGGACCTCTGGCCGAGTGACGCTGAAGTTGCAGACGCCGTACGGGCCTCGCTCACGCCCGAGATGTTCGAAGAGCGCTACGCGAGTGCCTTCAGTGGCGACGAGCGCTGGCAGGCCGTGCCCGCGACGAACGCGGTCACGTACGCCTGGGACGACGCGTCGACGTACGTGAAGCTGCCCCCCTACTTCGAAGGGCTCACGATGGAGCCCGGGGTCGTCAGCGACATCGACGGCATCCGCGTGCTCGCGAAGCTCGGTGATTCGGTGACGACCGACCACATCTCGCCCGCGGGCAACATTCGCCCGACCGTGCCGGCCGGGCTCTACCTGACCGACGGGGGCGTCGAGCGCCAAGACTTCAACAGCTACGGGACGCGCCGCGGTAATCACGAAGTGATGGTGCGCGGCACGTTCGCCAACATTCGACTACGCAACCAAATGGCGCCAGGGACCGAAGGCGGCATCACGATCAAACTGCCCGAGGGCACGCAGATGGCGATTTTTGACGCCGCAATGGCGTACTCGCTCGAGGGGACGCCGCTCATGATTCTCGGCGGTAAGGAATACGGCAGCGGATCGAGTCGTGACTGGGCCGCGAAGGGCACCAAGTTGCTCGGCGTGAAGGCGGTGCTCGTGGAGAGCTTTGAGCGCATCCACCGTTCCAACCTCGTCGGGATGGGCGTGCTGCCACTGCAGTTCACCGCCGGCGAATCGGCGCTGACCTACGACCTCGACGGCACCGAGGTGTACGCCGTGCACGGCCTCGAGCCGCTCAACCAAGGTGAGACGGTGCCCCGGGTGACCGTAAGCGTGACGAGGACCAACGGAGAGCAGTTCGACTTCGCGGTGCGCTTGCGCATCGACACGCCGACGGAGGCGGAGTACTACCGCCACGGCGGCGTGCTTAATTTCATGCTGCGCCAGTTGGCGGTCAACTAGCCCTTCGAGTGATCGATCGCGTGGTTCGCCGCGGCGTCGACGCTGTCGAACAGGCGAACGTGCCGTAGGGCCTTGTCCGTGAACGTCGACAGTTGCCCGCGCACTTCCTCGTTCGCGCGCGCCACCGAGATGCTGACGTCGTCCGACGTCAGGTCGCCAACCACTTGGCTGAGCGTGACGAGACCCGTGTAATCGATGTCCGACATCGCCACCGCGTCGACGATGAGGTGCTTGGTTCCCGGCACGTTCTTCATCAACGTGTGCAGGTTACGACGAAAGATGCCGGCGTTGGCGAAGTAGAGCGCACCTCCGAAGAAGATCACGACGATGTGGTCGATCCGTTCGACCCCCTTCGCGTCGAGGGACTCCCAGCTGGTCGTGCCCTTGCGACGACCGAGTTCAACCATCTCTGGACGCGACGAGCGCCACGTGCGGTCGAGAATCGCCAAGGCCACCGCGAGCGCGAGTCCGAGTTCGACCCCCAGCACGACGACGCCGAGACCGGTCAGGATCGCGAGGGAGAACTCGACGCGGCTCGTGCGCAGGATCCTTCGTATTTGGCCGATCTTGATGAGCCGCCCGGCCACGAAGAGCAGCACGCCCGCGAGCGCCGCAAGAGGAATCGCGTGCGCGTACCGGGCCAGCGGTGAGAACAACAGTGCCCCCACGACGGCGACGAGGGCCACCATCTTGGTCCGTCCCCCGGCCAGTCGGGTAACGGTCGTGCGCGCGGGGCTGGCGTTGACGGGCATCGCCCCACAGAGGCCCGCGACGACGTTCGCCATGCCGATGCCGACGAAGTCACGATTGAGATCGTCGGCGACGCCAATTTCGTCAGCGGCTGCGCGCGCCGTCGCGGCGCTCTGACTGATGATGACGACGACGAGGGTCAAAGCGGTGGTGACGATGACGCCCCACTCGTGCAGGCTGAACCAGTGCAGTCGCCACATCGGCACGCCGGCGACGACCGCACCCAACTCCTGAACGCCGTGGCGCGACAGCGACAAGAGAGAAGCCAGGACA
>JADGOK010000036.1 GCA_017882985.1 Acidimicrobiales bacterium | reverse complement strand
AGTTGTAGTAGTCATTGGCCCCATCTTCATTGGGTTTCGGGATCGTCATGTGGACCCCCGCTGCACCCTTTTGTCAGCGCACACATCGCCGGGGATTTTCCGGCACCACTCGTGAAGGGCTGTTACGGAGCCCCAGGTGGATCATCCTCACCTCCCTTGGTTCAATCAACGAGTGCCTGGTAGACCAGCTGCTGCAAATCACGACGGATCGGGTACGTGCCGCTCGGCAACAACTGGGTATAGAAGCCGACGGTGAGATCCTCGACCGGGTCGACCCAGAACGCCGTCGAGGCCGCACCACCCCAGGCGAACGTTCCTTCCGACGCCAGACTCTTATTCTTTCGCCGGTCAATGACCACCGAGAAACCGAGACCAAAACCCACGCCAGCGTGATCGACCGCCGAGAATGAGTCGATTGCCGTCTCCTCAAGGTCTGCGTCGTTGGGCAGGTGATTCTCCGTCATCAGTTGCAAGGTGCGCCTTGAGATGAGCCGCACACCGTTCAGTTCTCCACCTCGTAGCAGCATGCTCATGAAGCGCTCGTAGTCGTGCGCGGTCGACACCAGTCCCCCTCCACCGTCGAAGAACTGCCGGGGTCGGGTCGCGGCCTTCGCGAAGTCCTCGTAGCGGAGTGAATCACGTTCGAACGGGACGTACAGCATCGCCAGGCGGTCCTGTTTGTCCTCGGGGCACCACCAATCGGTGTCGTCCATCCCGAGCGGATCGAGGATACGCTCGCGAAAGAAGACGTCGAGGTCCTGACCACTCCACAACTCGACGAGGCGACCCAGCACGTCGGTCGAGACCGAGTAGTTCCAGCTGCTGCCCGGTTGAAAGAGCAACGGACTCGTGCACCAGTCGTGCACCGCCTGGACGAGGGTGGCGTCGGAGGCGTACGCGAAGTCGTAGCCCTTGCTGCGATAGATCGCGTCGACCGGGTGGGTGTGTTGAAAGCCGTAGGTCAGACCGCTCATGTGCGAGAGCAGGTGGTGCACGCGCACCGGCTCGAGCGCGGGCACCGTCACGGGGCTGGTCGGTGGGCCGCTCACGTACACGCGCGGCTCGCGCAGATCCTCGATCCACTGACCGACGTCGTCATTGAGGTCGAAACGACCCTCCTCGTACAACATCATGGCGGCGATCGACGTCAATGGCTTGGTCATTGAGTAGATGCGCCACATCGTGTCGTCGGTGACGGCGAGGTCGAGCTCGCGATCGCGGTGGCCCCCCTTACCGGTCCAGACGAGTTCGTCACCTCGCGACACGGTCGCGAGCCATCCCGGCAGGCGCCGGTCGGCGACGTACCTATCGAAGTGGGTCTGAATTCTCTTTAGGCGAACTGCGTCAAAACCCATTGATGACGGCTCGACGCGAATCTCCAATGATGACATGCGTTCCTCCACGGTCTCAACGCGACCCTAAATGACGATCAACGAATTCAGTTCATCCGGTCCAGCGTGCGCCGAAGAGCGTCGAGCGCGCTGATGGCGCTGTAGGCCCTCACTCGCGGACGGTCGCCCGGAAGGTGCACGAGCACGTGTTCGACGCTGTCGTCGACGGCGACGCCGATGAAGACCGTTCCCGCCGGCTGGCCGTCCTGTTCTTCAGGCCCCGCGACGCCGGTGACACTGAGTCCGACGTCCGCGCCCAGGACCCGGCGAACGCCGGCGGCCATTTCCTCAGCCGCCGACGCTGAGACGACGGGTCCGCGCGTCACGCCCAACACATCGAACTTCACCTCTGAGGCGTAACTCACGACGCCACCACGAAACCACTTCGACGCGCCGGCGACGTTGACGAGTCGACTCGCGATAAGTCCGCCCGTCAGCGACTCGGCGACGGCCAACGTGGCTCCGCGCGCCAACAGTCGTGTGGCGACGGCGTCCTCCATCGTCTCCTCGTCGACGCCAAAGATGATGTCGCCGAAGCGTTCGGTGATCAGTTCGCGGATGAGGATCTCCTCTTCGCCGAGTAACGCGACGGCGTGCCCGGCGTCGTCGCCGCGCGCGGTCAAGCGAACCTTGATGCCCTCGATCCCTGAGGCGAGGAAGGCGATCGTCATGCGTCCACCACCGGCCAGGGCGTCAAATCGCTCACCCACGGCTTCGGCGAGACCCGACTCGCTCGCTCCCCACGTTCGAAGCACGCGGCTCGTGATCACTGCCGTGCGCCCGGCGGCGCGCTCACGTTGCAAGAGATCGGGCAGGATGGCTCGCTCGAACATATCGGTCAGCTCGTAGGGCACGCCGGGCACGGCGTAGACAACCTTTTGGCCAACGGGACAGATCAATCCGGGCGCGGTGCCACGGGTTTGGGCAATGACCGAGGCACCACGCGGTACGTCGGCCTGCTGGAGGTTGTTCTCGGGCATGGTGCGTCCGCGCGTCTCGAACATTCTGCGTATCGTCGCGACCAGTTGCTCGTCGCGCTCGAGTTCGACGTTCATCACTTCGGCGAGCGCCGCTCTCGTGATGTCGTCCTGGGTCGGCCCAAGTCCCCCACAGACGATCATCGCGTCGCTGCGCGCCAACGCGGTGCGAAAGGCCAGGACGATCCGTTCGTGATTGTCACCCACGTGTTGGTGGAAGTGCGACGCGATACCGTTCGCGGCGAGTCGTTCGCCCAGCCACTGCGAGTTGGTGTCGGGAATCTGGCCGAGTAACAGTTCAGTTCCGACCGCAACAATCTCAACTCGCACGAACGACCGCCCCCTTGCCCTGGACGTAGTACTGCCAACCCGTGAAGAGCGTCAACACGACGGCGATCCAGATCGTCACGACACCGAGATAGGCGTGGTGCGCCGTCACGGGCAGCACGCAGAAAGCAATCGCCCAGTCCTGGATGAAGGTCTTCCACTTCGCGAGCTTGCTCGCGGGTATCGAGATGCCCCGCTTCGCGGCGCGCGAGCGATACACGCTCATCCATATCTCGCGCAGGGTGATGAGGATGGCCGGGATGACGAAACTCTTCAGTCCGTGGGGACGCGCCACGACCAGCGCGTAGAGAGAGCCCAGCACGATGATCTTGTCGGCGAGCGGGTCGAGGAATGCTCCCGATCTCGTCGTGCCGTGGCGACGCGCCACGATGCCGTCGAAGTAGTCCGAGGCGGCGGCGAGGAATCCGACCAATGACGTCCACCACGAAATCCGGTGCACGATGACCAGGTAGATGAATAACGGCGCCACAAGGAGCCGGAACGTGGTCATGAGATTGGCTGGCGTCATGAGCGCGGACTCTCCGTAGGTGCGTTGCCTGGTTGTCATACCCGCACTGCCTCCAGATCCGTTCCATGACTCGCCACGATTTCGCAGTCGACCATGGTCCCGACGCCCAACGTCGGGTCCACCATCACAATGCCATCAATTTCGGGACATTCGCGCACACTTCGACCAACGCCGGGCGCGTCGATCAGCAGCCGCTGACGCGAGCCCACGAGCGCGTCACGGCGCCGAGCGGTGATCGCGTCCTGTACTTCGCTCACTTCGCGCAGTCGCTCGAGCGCGAGTTCCTTGGGCACTTGTGAACCGAGGCCTTCGGCGAACGTCCCGTCTTCAGCGGAGAAGGTGAAGAACCCCGCCCAGTCCAACTGAGCCGCCTCGATGAAATCGAGCAGCTCCTGCTGGTCCTCTTCGGTCTCGCCGGGATAGCCCAGAATGAACGACGATCGAAAAGTGGCATCAGGATCGGCCGAACGAATCGCGGCGATGCGTTCGAGGAATCGATCCCCGTCACCCCAACGTCGCATCGCTCGCAGCATCGGCCGTGACGCGTGCTGGAGGGAGAGGTCGAAGTACGGCACGCCGGTCGAAAGGATCGTCTCGATGAGCCCGCTGGTGAGACCCGACGGGTACAGGTACAAGAGTCGCACGCGATCGACTTCACCGCGCAGCGTGTTCGTCAGTTCGATCAGCGGTTGGGTCCCACCCTCGTCCAAGACCTCGACCGCCTCGCCGCGGCCGGCCCGTCGCCGGTCGTGACCCCAGCTAGCGAGGTCCTGGGCGATGAGCACGATCTCGCGCACGCCGCCACTCACGAGGGCGCGGGCCTCCCCGAGGATCTCCTGGCTCGAACGCGATCGCTGATCGCCACGAAAGGTCGGGATCGCACAAAAGCCGCATCGCCGGTCGCACCCTTCGGCGATCTTGACGTACGCCCACGGGGACTTCGTGACGGGGCGCGGAAGGTTCAAGAGGTCAAAGGCCGGCGTCGGGCGACGTCGTAACGCGACCGGCGTGGACGGCGCTCGTTCGGTAAGACTTTCGCCAAAACCCGCGACCAGATCGACCTCAGGCAGCGCCGCGGCGAGTTCGTCGCCGTAGCGCTCGGCCATGCAGCCCGTCACGACGAGTCGGGCACCGCCGCGCTTTCGATCGGCGAGCTCGAGCACGGTCTCGATCGACTCCTCGCGCGCCGCCTCGATGAAGGCGCAGGTGTTGGCGACGACCAGGTCAGCCTCTTCGGCCGACGTCGCGACGTCGTAACCCTGGGACTCGAGCAGACCGGCGAGTTTCTCCGAGTCGACGTGGTTCTTGGGGCACCCGAGTGTCTCAATCCAGTACCGCACGGGCATCTCCTCATTAGATGGCAACACCGAGCGCACTGCGCTCGGTGTGACGGCGGAGAGGGAGGGATTTGAACCCTCGGGCCCGCGTTAACAGGCCGCATTCTTAGCAGGAATGTGGTTTAAACCGAACTCACCCACCTCTCCCAGCGGAGCCATCATAGTGACTCAACGCCCAACGAGGGAAATCTTTGGAGATTCTCGACGGCGTCGAACGACCCGTTCGTTGGCGATCGAGCCGCCGTGGCGGCACCGTTGTCGCCTCGGTCAGCCCTCGAGGAGTGTCACGACCGGCGTTACACTACGAAACACCAGAATCTGGACGGTCCTGAAGGGAATCAGATGCGCACAGTTCGTCTCACGCTCGCCGGTGTCATGGGTGTCTCGGCACTCACCGCTTTCTCCTTGACCTCGAGTGTCGCCGCGAACGCGGCGACACCGTCGCTCGCGTCGTGCAAGACAACGATCGCAGCTCAGGAGTACGCGAAGGGAAAGCTCACGGTCGCGACGGACAATCCCGTGTACACGCCCTGGTTCGTCAACAACAAGCCGTCGAACGCCAAGGGCTACGAGCCGGCGGTGGTCTACGCGATTGCGAACACTCTCGGCATTAAGAAGAGTGACGTGAAGTGGGCGTACGAGCCCTTCAACTCGAGCTACGCCCCCGGTCCAAAGTCATTCGACTTCGACATCAACGAGGTTTCCTACACGGCTGCTCGGGCGCAAGTGGTGACGTTCTCGACGAGCTATTACGACGTACAGCAGTCGATCGTCACCCTCAAGGCCAGCAAGATGGTCAAGAAGCACTCCCCGGCACAATTGAAGGGTTACCTCTACGGTGATCAGATCGGCACCACTGGACTCGCCTACATCAACAATTACATCAAGCCCACCAAGCCCGCTCGCGTCTTTAACACCCTGGATCAAGCGGTGCTCGCGTTGCAGACGGGTCAGATCGACGCCATCGTGATCGACACGCCCACGGGCCAGTACATGGCATCGTCACAGATCGTCAATTCGAAGAAGAAGTTGGTGGCGACCCAGGTAGGTCAGTTCCCGAGCGTGGGCGAACACTACGGACTTCTCTTTACGAAGTCCAATCCCATTGTTGGTTGCGTCAATGCGGCCATCATCGCTCTCAAGTCGAACGGCACGTTGGCCTCACTGCAAAAGAAATGGCTGGGCATCTACACCAGCGTGCCGACCATTAAGCCGTAAGGCCAATGTCGCTCCAGACCGACAGCCCGCTGTCGGGTGACGAACCAAGACTCTTTGGGTCTCGTCGGAGCCGCATCTTCGTGGGTCGAAAAGCGACCGTCGCCAGTTCGATTTCAATACTCGTCGTTCTCGCCACGGTTGTGTTGATCTTCTTTCTCGCCCCCGGTTCGGCGTCCTTTCGCTCCTACTTCCTCAACTTCCACAAGATGTGGATTTCGTGGACCGGCGATCCCAGTAAAGGCATCAGCGCAATTCGCACCAGCCTCTTCACCAACATTTGGATGTTCATGACCAGCGAGGTGCTCATCCTCTGCTTCGGCCTCGCAATCGCTTGGGTCCGAATCAGTCAATCGCCCGTCCTCTTGCCATTTCGCATCCTCGCAACGGTCTTCACCGACATCATGCGCGCCATCCCGACCGTGCTCGTCATCGTGATCGTCGGTGACGGCCTTCCCGCGCTCAGTTTGCCCTTTGTTTCGCACCTGCCGCTCGCGGTGTACGGCGTCATCGCCCTCACATTGAACTACAGCGCGTACGTCTCGGAGGTTCTTCGCGCCGGGATCTTCTCCGTGCCCAATGGTCAGCTGCTCGCCGCTCGTTCGCTCGGTTTAACCCATCGCTCGACGATGCGCAGGGTCATTCTTCCGCAGGCGGTCCGGACCGTTATCCCGCCGCTGCTCAACGACTTCAGCTCGCTGCAAAAGGACACGGCGCTCGTGTCGGTGCTCGGCGCCATAGAGATCTTCCAGGCCGCCCAAATCTCCCAGGGAACACTCTTCAATGGCGGTGGCCTCGTCGTCGCCTCCCTCTTCTTCGTGGTGCTCACGGTGCCGATGACCAGATTTACGGACTATCTCATGGCGCGCGACCGCGCCCGCAGGCTGGCGAACTCGTGATTGGCGGCGTCGTACTGGAACTGGATTCGGTGGTGAAACGCTTCGGCGACAACGAAGTCCTGCGAGGTGTCTCGCTGCAACTACACCGACACGAAGTGGTTTGCCTGATTGGCGCGTCGGGTTCGGGGAAGTCAACACTGCTGCGCTGCGCGAACATGTTAGAGACAATTGACGCCGGATCCATATCTCTGTTCGGCCAGTCCCTCGTCGATCCGCGAATCGATCCGGATCTCGTTCGTCGTCACGTCGGCATGGTCTTCCAGTCATTCAATCTCTTTCCCCACCTGAGCGTGCTCGACAACGTCGTGCTCGGGCCGGTCTACGCGCTGAAGCGGAAGCGCAGCGACGTTCGCGCTGAAGCCCTCGAACTGCTCGCCAGAATCGGACTCGCCGAACGCGCCGACGATTACCCCGACCGGCTCTCGGGGGGTCAACAACAACGCGTCGCCATCGTGCGATCGCTCGCCATGCAGCCGGCGCTGTTGCTACTGGACGAAGTGACCAGCGCGCTCGACCCGACGTTGGTCGGCGA
>JADGOK010000035.1 GCA_017882985.1 Acidimicrobiales bacterium | reverse complement strand
GACTCGACCATCGCATGGTGATGGCCGGCGCCGTGGCGGCACTGGCGGGCAACGGCGGCACGATCGAAGGCACCGCCGCAGTCGAGTCGAGCTACCCAGAATTCTTCGATGACGTGGACGCACTGCAGTGACCCAACAGATCATCGCGATCGACGGACCAGCCGGGTCAGGCAAGTCAACGGTGGCGCGCGCGCTGGCGAGCGCCCTCGGCTGGGCCTTCTTGGACACCGGCGCGATGTATCGTGCGGTGACGTGTGAAGCGTTGGAGCGAGGCATCGACGTGAATGACGAGTCGGCAGTTGGGGCGCTGGCTGCCTCGGTTCATTTGACGACACTGCCGCGCGTCACGGTGAACGGTCGCGACGTCGAAGAAGTGATCCGGACCGATCGCGTCAATGGAGCGGTGTCGGTGGTGGCGGCGAACGCGTTGGTGCGCGCGTCCATGGTCGCGCGCCAGCGCCAGTGGGCCGCCGAGCAGCGGCTCGGCACGGTCGTGGAGGGTCGCGACATCTCGACCGTCGTGTTCCCAGAGGCGACGTTGAAGGTCTTTCTCACCGCGTCGCTCGAGGAGCGCGCGCGACGTCGTGGCGACGAGGGTGAGGCGTCGGTCGCGCGACGTGACGAGGCCGACACGAATCGAGACGCGTCGCCGCTGCGTCAAGCCGACGACGCCCTCGTGCTAGACACGACTGGTCGAAAGGTCGATGACGTAGTGGGAGAGATCATTGCATGCCTGACGAATCTGCACTCGAACTGAACCCGAAGAAGACACCGGTGTACCGCGTCGTCGCGGTCATCGTCGTGGGACTGGCCAAGATCTTCTTTCGTCCGACCATCACCGGGCGAGAGCACATACCACTGCACGGACCGGTGCTGATCGCGCCGATCCACCGGTCCAACGTGGACTTCGCCTTCACCTTGTTCATGTCAAAGCGCAAGGTCTTCTTCATGGCTAAGGATTCCCTTTTTCGCGTGCCGGTGCTCGGCCCGCTGGTTCGTCACCTGGGCGCCTTCCCGGTGCGTCGCGGTTCGGCCGACCGCGACTCGATGATCCTCGCGGAAGAAGTGCTGCGACGAGGGTACGCACTGGTCCTGTTCCCAGAAGGCACGCGCAAAGAGGGTCGCGCCGTCCTGCCGCTGCACGACGGCGCAATGTTCGTCGCGGCGCGCACGGGCGCGACAGTTGTGCCGGTGGGCATCGGTGGCAGTGACCGGGCCATGCCCAAAGGTGCCAAATTCCCACGACCCGCGAAGATTCGCATCGTCATCGGTGCGCCGATCACGCCACCGGTCTCCGAAGGACGCGTCGCGCGCTCAGCCGTGGCGGCGAAAAGCGAAGAGCTTCGTCAGGAACTGGAAGCGGTCTACTGGCAGAGTCTCGACGGGGCCTAGCGCTCGCGCCACCAGGTGGAGAAGACCACCTTGGTGTAGCGAAAACCGAAGAGCCAGTTCGCGCCCTTCTTCGTCGTTCCCGAGTAGCGCGGGTGCCAGACGGTCGGCACCTCGGCCGATCGCCAACCTCGCTTCAGGCAGGTGATGAGCAATTCAGCGGTCTGGTACTGCTCCTGTTCGAGGCGGTCGATGACGTCAGCGAGCATCGTCACGCGAAGTCCCCGATAGCCGGTGGAGGTGTCGGTGAGGTTTGCACCGGTCATGCGGTTCATGATGACCGAGAAGAAACGCACGCCGGTCTTTCGAAAGCGGTCCGAGGTCTGATCGACCCCCAGACGGCGGCTGGCGACGACGAAGTCGGCCCGATCGCTCAGTAGCGGTGCGAGCACCTGGGGGATTTCGGCCGGGTCGTTCTGTCCGTCCGCGTCGAGGGTGACGATGTACTTGACGCCGTTGTTGATGCAGTAGCGGTAGGTGACCTGCAAGGCCACACCGTGACCAAGATTCACCGGGAATTCGATGACGATGACGCCGGGGTACGAACGTGCGATAGCGGCGGTCTTGTCGTCGCCGCCGTCGACGACGACGAGCGTCGTGTAGGAATCACCGTTGATCGAAGCGGGCATCTTGTCCAGCACGCCGCCGATATTGCCTTCTTCTTCGTAGGCGCAGATCGACGCGACAATCGATTCAGGGCTGAAGCCGGGGTGTTCGGATTCGAGCTGGGCCATGGCCTGATCGATGGCGTACGTGCGCAGTCGTGCGAGACGACGACTTTCGAGGTTGGTGGTGACCATGACTCTCCTTACAAAGACTTCGCTCGAGCGAACACGCGCGCCACCGGTGGCTCGAAGCACTCGAGAGGTTCGCGCGTGAAGGACCGATCGAGGGATTTCTGGCCCCCCAGATCCGCAAATCGCTCCGACAGTTCGTACCGCGGTTGCCCTTCGTGCTGAACGCGCAACTCGTGGTCCACGCCGAGGTCTTCGTGGCAATAGCGGCCCCGGCAGTCCTGGTGGTACTTGACCATCCATTGCTCACGCGTCGACACGTCCATGCTTGGGAATGAATTCACAGATAAACATTAGCCTTTGGAGGCCTGGTCGCGATACCTAGCAATCCGTCGCCGAGAGGACTTCGGCGGCAGTGAACTCGCGATCGGCCTGCCCGTCAAAGGTTGACACGGCTGGTGAAGCGAGAATCAGATCGAGTACCGCGGAGAGCGTCTTGAGCATTTCGCGTAGTTCGGGTGGCGGCGGGAAGTATTCGTCTTCAACCGTGACCGAACGCACGTCGACACCGTTGACCGGATCCAAGAATTCCAGTACCTCATTCACCAGTGATTCGGGCGCCGATGCTCCGGCCGTCACCGCGACGACGCCACTGAGGTCAGACGGGAGGTCGCTCACGCCGTTCACACGAAGCACGCGCGGACATCCGACCGTCTCGGCGACCTTGGTGAGTGCCACGGTGTTGGACGAATTGGCCGATCCGATGACGATTACGGCGTCCGCGAGAGCGGCGATCGTGCGAAGTGCGGCCTGGCGATTGGTCGTCGCGAAGCACAAGTCACTTCGGTTGGGCATCCAGATGTCGGGGAATCGCTGTTCGGCGTACTCGCGCAAGTGCTGCCATTCGTCATAACTCAGCGTCGTCTGGCTAAGAAGGGCGAAGGGGCCCTTTTGGTCGTCGATCCGGTCAATATCCTCGGTCGACTCAATGAGCACGACCGAATCGGGCGCGACCGCCATCGTCCCCACAGCCTCCTCGTGACCCTCGTGTCCGACGTAGAGGACGGTGTAGCCCTTCCGCGCGCGGACCTTGAGTTCGTGGTGGACTTTGGTGACCAGGGGACAGACGGCGTCGATGACGGTGCCACCGGCTTCGCGGGCGGCCTCGATGACCTGAGGGGGCGAGCCGTGGGCACTGAGCATGACGGGTGCACCGGGCGGCACCTCGGCGACGTCGTTGATGAAGACGACCCCGAGTGACTTGAAATGGTTGACGACGAACTGATTGTGGACGATCTCGTGGTAGCAAAAGATGGGCGCCTCGAAGATACGGGTCATCCAGTCCAACGCCTTGATGGCCTTCTCGACTCCGGCACAAAAGCCTCGCGGCGCCGCGAGAACTACCTTGTCGACACTCACGGATGCCAGCCTAGTAAGCAGGTGTGGTGACTGGCCCTAGGCTGGTGCGGTGTCGGGTGCCCGAATTTCCTCAATTTCCGCTGATTCTCCGGCGGCGAACGTCGATTTGGCGGTCGGCGACGAGCTCGTGGCCGTCAACGGCCGCGCACCGAGCGACATCATCGAATACCAGCAGTTGATCGACGGCGACGACGTGACGCTGCTAATCCGGCGCGACGGCGAACCCTTGCAACGAAGGGTTATCGTACGCAAGCAGGCGGGCCAGCCACTCGGTCTTTCGATCGATTCGGCGGTGTTCGACCGTATCCGCACCTGTGACAACCACTGTTCGTTCTGCTTCATCTACCAATTGCCCAAGGGCATGCGCCGATCGCTGTACGTGAAGGACGACGACTTTCGTCTCTCCTTCTTGTACGGCAACTACACGACCCTCACCCGCTTCACCGAATTCGACCTGGAACGCGTGATCGACGAGAAGCTGTCCCCGTTGTACGTTTCGATCCACTCGACCAATCCCGAGTTACGCGCGCAGATGCTGCGCAATCCCCGCGGCGCCACCAGTCTGCGCTGGTTGCGAGAACTCTTGCGCGCCGGCATTGAGGTCCACGCGCAGGTGGTCGTCTGTCCAGGAGTGAACGACGGCGCAGAACTCGTCCGCACCCTCCACGACGTCTTCTCGCTCTACCCCGAACTCACGTCCGTCGCGCTGGTGCCCGTCGGCGTCAGTTCGTTTTCCCTCGAAGAGTCAATGCGCCCCCACACCGCCCAGGAGGCGCTTGACGTCGTGGAACTCGCCGAGCGCTTTCAACGCTTCGGTCAGGGCCTCCTCGGACGGGTTTCGGTTTTCGCGAGCGACGAGTTCTATCTGGTCGCGGGGCTCACGCCACCGTCAGCCACCCAATTCGAGAGCCTCGACCAGGCGGAGAACGGCATCGGGCTGGTCGCCGCGTTCCGCCAGAGTTTCATCGACCAAACACCTATGGAGCGCCTCGGCACAGGATTTTTCCAATCCGTGGACGGTGCCCCGGCCTGGGGCTACCGTGCGCCACGGGGGGGCGACCGCGAGGTCCGATTCGGCGATGAGGTGATCGTCATCACCGGCGAGTACGCGGCGCCCCTCTTGCGAGACCTCCTTGACGAACACGGCTTTCATGACGTGTCGATCCTCTCGGTGGCGAACGGCTACTTCGGCGGCAACATCAAGGTGGCGGGACTGCTGACGGGTCAAGACCTGATTCGCGCGCTGGAGAACGTATCCGCGTCGAGTGTCTGTCTCCTGCCCGACGTCTGCCTCTCCGAAGGAAGGTTCCTCGACGGCCTGACTTTGGACGATCTGCCACGGCCGGTGACGACCGTTCGCACGACTGGCAGCGACCTGCGCTCGACACTCGAGTCCGTGCGCTCGACGCGTCTGGTGACATCGTGAAGAAGCCCCAAGTCGTCATTGTCGGACGTCCCAACGTGGGAAAGAGTTCAATCGTGAACCGCCTCGCCGGAAAGCGCATCGCGGTCGTCGAAGAGCACCGCGGGGTGACGCGGGACCGAAAGGCGGTCGAGGTCGACTGGCGCGGCCTGGCGTTCGAAGTCGTCGACACCGGAGGATGGCTCGAAGCGGGTGACACGCTGGAGGCGAAAGTCTCCCAGCAAGCCGAGGCCGCGCTCGCCAGCGCAGACCTCGTTCTTCTAGTGGTCGACGTCACCACCGGACTCGTGGACGAAGACACCCACGCCGCGCGCTGGGCTCTGCGAAGTGGTCGACCAGTCATTCTCGTCGTCAACAAGGTCGACGACACCAACCACGAGAACGCCAGTTGGGAGTTCCTGCAGTTGGGGGCTGGCGATCCTCACACGGTCAGTGCGTTGCACGGTCGCGGCGCCGGCGACCTGCTTGACTTCATCGTCGACCAACTCGGTGGACAACACGAGGACGAAGAGATCGCTGACGCCGACGACGACGGTGCACTGCGCGTCGCGATCGTGGGACGTCCCAACGTTGGCAAATCCACGCTCTTCAACAAGCTGATCGGCGAAGAGCGTTCGGTGGTGCACGACATGCCAGGGACCACTCGTGACGCCATTGACACGGTCGTCGACACCGAGGCCGGCCTCATTCGCTTCATCGATACGGCGGGTATGCGCCGGCGGGCCAAGACCGAGGCCGGTCTCGAGACGTACGCGGTCTTGCGAAGTCTCGACGCGCTCGACCGGGCCGACATCGCGGTGCTCGTCATCGACGCGACCCAGGGAGCGACCGGTCAGGATCAGCGTCTCGCTGAGCGGATCTCGGCGGCGGGCTGCCCGTCGCTCGTGGTGCTGAACAAGTGGGAACTCGTTCCCACCGAAGAACGTGAGTCGGTCCTTGCGACCGTGGGCGAGAAGCTGGCGTTCCTCGGCGACGCGCCAGTCATGAAGACAACGGCAACGTCGGGTAAGGGTGTGCACCGGATCCTTCCCGCGCTGTCCATCGCCGCGGCGGACTACGTGAAGCGGGTCCCGACCGGAGCGCTCAACCGCGCCATTCGCGATCTCCAGATCAAGCAGCCCGCGCCGACCGGCAAGATCCGCTACGCGGTCCAAGGTGCGATTGAGCCGCCGACCTTCACGCTCTTCGTCGCCGGACGACTACCGCCGACCTATCTGCGCTACGTCGAACGTTCCTTGCGCGAGCGATTCGCGTTAGGTTCGCAACCACTTCGAGTGCGCGTTCGAGTCGAATAGTGGCCACGTGGTGTGAGACCTGCGACCGCCCGGTGGAGGGCGAGGTCTGTGACATCTGCGGCCAGCCGGTCGTCGAGGCGGCCAGGGAGCCCATTCCGTGGCGCTGGCGGTTCGTCATCGTCGCGACCATTATCTATCTCATCTGGCGGATCTATCAGTTAGTTTCGTGGCTGAGCCACTAGGAGAGACGAATGCCGATCTACGCACTGGGTGACCGGACGCCGACCATTCACGCTGACGCCTTCATCCATCCCGACGCGGTCGTGATTGGCGACGTGAGGATCGGGGCGGAGTCGTCGGTCTGGCCCGGTGCGGTGCTGCGCGGTGACTACGGCACGATCATCGTGGGCGAGCGCACGTCGATCCAGGACGGGGCCGTCGTGCACGCTGTCGCCGAGTACCCGACCGTCATCGGTGACGACTGCGTGATTGGGCATCTGGCCCACTTAGAAGGATGCGTCATTCACGACCGCGCCCTCGTGGGCAGCGGTTCGATCGTACTGCATCGGGCCAACGTGTTCAGCGGTGCCACGGTTGGCGCCGGAGCCGTCGTGCGCAACGGCATGGACGTGCCGCCCGGCGCGCTGGCGGTTGGCGTGCCCGCACTGATCAAAGAGGGTGCGAGCGACGAGGGCGCGATCACCAGTGGCGTAGCGTCCTACGTCGACAACGCGCGTCGGTACAAGAAGGACCTGCGCTCGCTCTAGGCGTTTGACAGTTCTACGAGGCGGTCGAGGGCGGTCGCGGCGTGACCTTCGGCGACGCTCGCCGTGGCCATCGCGAAGCCCTCGTCCAGAGTTGTCGCACGTCCCGCGACAATGAGGGCCAGCGCCGCGTTGGCGCACGCGACGTCAAAGACCGGTCCCGGCTCGCCGGCGAGGAATCGCCGCACGACGTCCACGTTCTCCTGTGCGTCACCGCCGCGAATGCTGGCCGCACTGTGATGACGACCCAGGAGGGCGCCGGCGTCGAG
>JADGOK010000034.1 GCA_017882985.1 Acidimicrobiales bacterium | reverse complement strand
GGCTCAGCACTGTCGTTTTCTGCGATTTAAACGGCTTCGCTCCGCGCCTCACCGATGACGAAGCGTTTCAACTGGTTTGGGATATTGCAAGTTCCGAACTAGACGTTGCCTTGATTGCCGAACGACTTCGTGTTGGCGATTGAGGCAAGGGCTGGGGTCCACTGCACAGAAACGGAGCGTACCTAACGCGTCACAAATGACTTTGATTCATCGTCTTTGAATCGGGAACAATTTGACACGAACGATATCGCGATCGGTGATTTGAGGCCGTCGGTTACCGCGCTATGCCTAGATATATTCCTCTGAGATCGCGCCGTCGCGCCATTTGGCCACCGTCACCATAAGGGCACCGTTTGCAAACTCTCCGATAACGCACGTCCACTCACCCGACCCGAACTTAATCGGATGTGACGCGATTTGGGGTGGAGTACCGCCGCCGTACTTTTCCACGTATGACTTCATCGACTCGATGTGCTCCTCGATGCCATGCGTGGTGGGCTGTCCTTGCCAGTCCACTAGTACATCGTCGGTGTGATGGTGAGCGAAGACACTAGTCCAGTCGGCACCGTTCCATCCCACGAAGTCAAGATCATCCATGCCCTCAAGGTTGCGATTCACTCCGTCATCGTTCGGCATATCCATAGGCCCTCCTGTGTCAACGAGTCATGACCGACTCAAGCGCACCATACATTGGGGTGGTCCGCCAAGAGAGGTCTCTTTTCCAGGTGAGACGGAATGATTTTCCACCAAGTTGGATTGCTATTGAGAATTAACTGCTGAAGTGTCAACAAAGCATAAGGCTCAGGGCAACTTTGGACGCAGGTGATGGAAGAACGAACCGTTCTTACACGGGGCAAGGGACGCGTTCTTGGCCCTTTGCATTGGCAGCAAATACAAGTATTTGCGGGCTCAGAATTTGGATGACATTGGTCAAAGGGAGGTCGATGATCAGGGAAATCAATAAGTGGAGGTAAGGGGATTCGAACCCCTGACCCCTTGCATGCCATGCAAGTGCTCTACCAGCTGAGCTATACCCCCAAAGGCTCCATGATGTTAGCAGTTGGGAAATCAGCCTCTTTAGGCAGCACCCAAAATCAATTCAGCGCATTGCGCTGGGTGTGACAGATAGGGGGAGTGGTCGCTCGAAAGTTCAATGACCTCGTCGCAACCTTCGGACATTCGCTCCTGCAGTGACGGGTCCAAGGCACGGTCGTTTCTACACAGCAGGAACCGGCTCGGAACCTTCGCGTCGTGGGACTGCCGCCTCCCTCTGAAACTGGCCAACGTCTGACTCGTGAGCTGGGGGATTGCCCATTCTTGGATCTCCGGGGTGCACTCGAGATAGAGACTGGTCACGGCGTGTTCAACGTCGAGCCGCACGAAAGCTCCGTCGACCTTCATTGCCTCATCGAGTTCCGTTCGAACTTGCACAACTCGTGACGCCTCACTGGAGCTTTGCCCCACTTGGGGTCGAAGTGCCGCAATGTAGACGAGCCCGACCAGTTGATCGATCCTTGAAGCCGCTTCGCTGATGACCGCGCCACCGTAACTATGACCGACGAGGACGACCGGGCCATCCACGTTGGCGAGGCGCGCCACAGCATCGGCGTCGCTTTCGAGATCGTTCGTTCCGGCCCCTGGGTCGTGAGAACTGGGTAGGTCGATCGTTCGCCACTCAACCGATCTTTCGTCGAGTTCGGGTGTGAGATCGCGCCAGCACCACGCGCCGTGCCACGCGCCGTGGACCAGTATGAAAGTTGGTTGTGGCATCGTGACCTCGGCTCTTCGCTAGAGGATAGGCGGGTCATTCCCTAGAATGTCTCAATGGCCCGCCCTTTCAACGTCACCGAAGTCGAAGCCAAGTGGCAAGCGCGCTGGCTCGACGACGGCACCTACGAGGTGGACAACGACGACCCCCGCGAGCGGTTCTACGCGCTGACCATGTACCCGTACCCGTCGGGCACCGCCCACCAGGGCCACATACGTAACTACACCTTCGGTGACCTCGTGGCGCGGTATCAGACCATGCGTGGCAAGGCGGTCCTCTCACCCTTCGGATTCGACTCCTTCGGGCTTCCCGCCGAGAACGCGGCGATCAAGGCCGGGAGCCATCCGCGCCTGTTCACCGAGGCTCGCATGGCGGAGCTCAAGTCCTCGATCCGTCGCCTCGGGGCCGTATACGACTGGCGACGTGAGGTCTACAGTCACGATCCACAGTTCATGAAGTACTCCCAGCAGATCTTCCTCGCCTTCTTGAAGGCCGGCCTCGCGTACCGCGCCGAGGCGCCCGTTAACTGGTGTCCCGGGTGCATGACGGTCCTCGCCAACGAGCAGGTCCTCGCCGACGGCACGTGCGAGCGATCGGGCGACCTCGTGGAGCGAAAGAACCTCGAGCAGTGGTTCTTCAAGATCACCGACTACGCCGAAGAGTTGTTGAACGACATCGACGATCTCGAATGGCCCGAGCGCGTGAAGACAATGCAGCGCAACTGGATCGGTCGCTCTGAGGGTGTCGAGTTCGACCTGGCGCTGGCCTACGATGCGACGAAGGCGCTGCGCGTCTTCACGACCCGTCCCGACACGGGCTTCGGTGTCACCTACGCCGTCGTCGCGCCAGAACATCCAATGCTCGCTGAACTGACGACCGACGATGAGCGCGCCAGTGTTGAGGCGTTGGTAGAGCGCGCGGCGTCGGCGAGCGAGATGGAGCGCACGGCCTCGTCGGACAGCGGAGATGGTCTCGAGAAACGGGGTGCCTTCACGGGTAGTTTCGTCGTCAATCCCTTCACCAATGAACAGGTCCCGGTCTACGTCGCGGACTACGTGCTTGGCACGTACGGAACGGGCGCGATCATGGCGGTGCCGGCCGAGGACGAACGCGACCACGCGTTCGCGACGGTGCACGGGCTCAAGATCGTTCGAACCACGCAACCGCCGGAGGGATTCGCGGGCGGTGCCTACAGCGGCGACGGCGTGCACATGAACTCGGGGTTTCTTGACGGACTCAACGTCGCCGACGCGAAGGTGAAGGCGGCCGAGCATCTGGCGAAGCACGCCAACGGCATCACCAAGGTGAACTACCGGCTCCGCGACTGGTTGGTCTCGCGCCAGCGATTCTGGGGCTGCCCCATCCCCGTGGTCTACTGCGAGGTCCACGGCATCGTTCCCGTGCCCGCGGACCAGTTACCGGTTCTCGCGCCCGACGACGTGACGATGGACAAGAGCGGGCTGTCACCCCTCGCCACACACGAGGGCTTTCGCAACACCGTCTGTCCAATCGGTGGTGAGCCCGCGCTGCGAGAAGCCGACACGATGGACACCTTCTGCGACTCCTCGTGGTACTTCCTGCGATTCGCGGACCCGTTCACGCCGGACGTGGCCTTCGATCCCGTTCAGGTCGCCAAGTGGATGCCGGTCGACCAGTACATCGGCGGCATCGAGCACGCCATCCTTCACTTGCTCTACGCCCGCTTCTATCTAAAGGCGCTCGTCGACATCGGAATAGCGCCGGGGCTGCCGCGCGAACCGTTCCGTCGTCTCTTCACCCAGGGAATGATTCGTCTCGACGGATCGAAGATGTCCAAGTCCAAGGGCAACCTGGTCGCTCCCGAGCGGTACTACGAGACTGTTGGCGCCGACGGCTTGCGGATCTTCCATCTCTTCGTCGGACCACCGGCGGACAACGTCGACTGGACCGACCAGACCGAGGAGTTGATCGAGGGCTGTGCGCGTTTCCTCGACCGCATCTACCGCCTCGCACAGTACGACGAGGTGAAGTTCCACGACGTCGTCGATGATACTGACGTGGCCGTGCGCCGAGCGACGCACCGCACGATTCTGAAGGTGACCGAGGGGCTCGACCGCTGGAGTTACAACACGGCCGTCGCCGCGTTGATGGAACTGCTCAACACGATCTCCAAGACTGCGCGCAGCGACGAAGGCATCGAGCGCGCCACCTTGGACGAGTCCCTCGACACCTTGTTGACGCTGCTCGCGCCGATGGCGCCGCACTTGACGGCTGAGCTGTGGGAGGCGCGACGTCCGAACGATCCGTCGGTGCACCTCCAGTCGTGGCCCGTGGCCGACCCAGAGCTGGTTCGAGAAGCGACGGTGACCATGGTCGTGCAGGTGAACGGCAAGGTCCGCGCCCGCCTGGAGGTCGATCCCACGATCAGCGAGGATGACGCCCAGAGCGCCGCCCTCGCTGACGCGGCGATCATTGGTGCGCTCGCCGGCGTGACGCCCACCCGAGTGGTGGCCCGTCCGCCGCGACTGGTCAACATCATCGTCTGATGGCGCGCCGACCGACCACCTCATCTGAGACGACGGTCCTGATCGAACCGCCGCGCTTCGACCGGCCCGAGGTCGAGATCCGGGCCTCGGCGCGCAGGAAGAAGACGGGCACGGCCCACTGGTCGGGCAGTCGGATCGTGGTCCAGATCCCTGCACGCCTACGAGGACGCGAGCGCATGGCGTTCGTGGACGACCTCGTCGTGCGGCTCTTGACCCAACGGCCCCAGAGTTCGGCCGGCGACGCGACGCTGGAAGAGCGCGCCATGGTGCTCGCTGAGCTCTACAACGACGGCGTCGTACCGAAATCGGTCCGCTGGGTCAACAACCAGCAGGCCCGTTGGGCGTCGTGCTCGCCGGCCTCTCGAGAGATTCGCGTGTCGAGCCGATTGCGTCAATGTCCCGAATGGGTCATCGACGCGGTGCTCGTGCACGAGCTCGCGCACCTCCAAGAGGCCGACCACTCGGCGCAGTTCTACGCGATCGCTGACCGCCATCCGCGCCAAGGCGACTCAGGGCTGTTCCTCGAGGGCTACGCGCTCGGCCTGGGACTACGCATCGAAGAGAGCGACGTCGATCGGGCGACGTCCTAGCTCTTACTCGAGTCCGAGTTGGGCGCGAATGTCGACGGGTACGAAGTTGTTCTCGGTGGTCGTGTCGGCCTCGGTGAGTTCCACCAACCGTTGAGCGACGTCGGCGGGGTCGCGCTGATCGGTCGTCACGAAGTCGCCGATCATGCGAAAGAGGTCCGCCTCGGCGCCGTTGAGCGACTGGTCGCCGAACCACTCCCACATCGAATCGGCCATGCGGTCGTTGAAGCCGGTGAGGTACGGTCCGGGATTGATGAGGGTCACGTCGATCCCCAGGGGCGCGAGTTCGGCACGCATGGCTTTGCCCATCGCTTCGAGGGCGTGCTTGGTCATGGAGTAGGGGCCGAACGCCGGGGCCGAGAGCACGCCCGCGATCGAGGACATGATGATGACGCGACCGCTCTTCTTCGCGACCATTCCCTTCAGGACCGCCTGGGTGACCGAGAGCGTGCCAAAAACATTCACCTCGAAGAGGTGGCGGACCCGGTTGATCGGCACGTCGGCGATTGGTCCGGTCTCGCCGGCACCGGCATTGTTGATCAGGACGTCAATGTCCCAGGCGAGGACCTTCGCGACGTCACTGGTCGTGATGTCGATGCGTTCGACCTGTAGCTGGGGCGCTTCGGCGGCGAGCGCCGTTGCCTGTTCGTCGGTCTCGGTTGTCGCGATGACGTGGTGGCCGCGCTCCGCGAGGGCGAGTGCCGCCAGCCTTCCGAAACCCGATCCGGCACCGGTGATAAGGACTGTCTTGCTCACACCTCGCACGATAGGCGAAGAGGGCTAGGAGCCTTCACCTCGCAAGAAGCGCTCGAGTTCGGCGGCGAGTTCGTCGCCGCTCGGCAACTCCTCACCGAGCGACGTGCCCTCGACCTCGTCGGCGGCCTCTTCGAGCTGTTCGACCATCGAGCTGTGGTCAGGGTTGTTCGTCACGAGGTCGTCGACGCGCTGACGGGCCTCGTCGGCCGACGCGCGCAGATGACTCGCGTCCAAGGTCAGCCCGGCGATCCTCGCGAGTCCGTCGATCAACGCCGCGGCCGCCTGGGGGTAGGGCATGGAGGCCACGTAGTGCGGCACCCTCGCCCAGAGGGTGATGATGTCCATGTCGACTTCGGCGAAGCCCAGTTCCAGGGCGGCACTGATCCCCGCGGGCACTTCGATTTCACCCGTGACGCTGCCGACGAGGGGCAGCAGGTGGGCGCTCGCTTCGGGCACGGTGCCGATCACGCGCACCGGGCGTGTGTGCGGTGTCGGGGCGGGAAAGGCGCCGAGGCCGACGACGAGGCGAACGTCGAAGCGTCCGGCCGCGTCGGTCACGACGTCGATGAAGTCACTCCAGTGGAAATCGGGCTCGGGTCCGATGAGGAACAAGATGTCAGCCCCGTCGCCGTCGCGCCCGTAACGCATTTGGATCTCGGGCCACGTCAACTCGGTCGTGATCCCGTTGACGATGCGCGCGATCGGCCGTCGAGCCCGTTGGTCGATGAAGTACTCGGTGTCGAACGTCGCGAGCACCTCGGTGTCGATCGTCGAGAGCATCGCGCCCATGGCCGTACTGGCACCCAGCCCGGCGTCGATCCAACCCTCGAGGCTGACGACCAGTACCGGCTCGCTGAGATCGGGGTCCGCAAGAAAGATGATGCGGTCGTAGATCTCGTCATCCATTAGTTGCGCTCCAAAGTCTGCTTAGCGGTCTGGGCCAGCAGGGCGATGTGGTTGGGGAACTCAGCGACGCTGCCCTGGTCTCCCGCAGTGGCTCCGGCGCTGTAGCGCGCGAAGACTCCTTGCAGGATACAGGCCAACTTCCAGTAACCGAACGCTTGATAGTAGGCCACGTCGCTCACGTCGAGTGACGAGTGCGACGCGTAGGCCTCGAGCACCTGCTGGCGGGTCGCGAAGCCCTCCGCGGTCGTCGGCGCCGCGCCGAGCAGTGCTTCGGTCGCGTCGGCACGTTCGTACCAGTAGCAGAGCAGGAGCCCGACGTCGGCCATGGGATCACCGAGCGTGCAGATTTCCCAGTCGAGGATCGCCCGCACGCGCCCGTCGTCGGTGAGCACGGTGTTGTCGAGTCGGTAGTCGCCGTGGACCACCGCGACACGTTGCTGCTTGGGAATGGACGCGGCGAGTTGGTCGCCGACGGCCTCGACGAGGCCCCCGTGGTCGACGCCCTCGACGCGCATCTGCTCGTACTGGGTGCGCCAGCGGCGCAGTTGGCGCTCGACGTAGCCGTCGTGACGCGCGAGGTCGCCGAGCCCCGCGGCGTCGACGTCGACGTCGTGCAACTCAGCGAGGGTCGCAGCGAGATGATCGCCGATGACGTCACGCGTCGCCACGTCGAACGTAGCCTCGGCTTGGGCACGGTCGCGAAGGATCGCGCCGTC
>JADGOK010000033.1 GCA_017882985.1 Acidimicrobiales bacterium | reverse complement strand
GGAGGCGTACCTTGTCGGTTGAACTATCCCAGCCGGGTCTGGTACTCAGCACGACGGCGCTCGCCGCCGGCTACGACGGACGCGCCATCGTCAGCGACATCACGATCGAAGCCACGCCAGGCAAGGTCATCTCCATCGTCGGGCCCAACGGCTCGGGCAAATCGACGCTGCTGAAATCGCTCGTCGGGGTCGTGCGCGTCTTGAACGGAAGTGTGTCGGTCGGCGGCAACGACGTCACGAATTTGCCGCCGGAAGAAGTCGCCAAGCTCGGCGTGGGCTACGTGCCCCAGATCGACGACGTCTTTCCGCCCCTGTCAGTCAAGGAGAACTTGGAGATCGGCGGCTACCTGCTGAAGAAGTCTGACATCCCCGACCGGATTTCCGCGGTCGTCGACCGGTTTCCGAGACTGAAGGAAATGATGCATCGCAAGGCCGGCAAGCTCTCGGGTGGCGAGCGAAAGATGCTCGCGATGGGTCGGGTTCTTATGCTCTCGCCGTCGGTCCTGGTGCTCGATGAGCCGACGGCCAACCTCGCTCCGATGATCGCGACGCAGTTGCTCGAAGAGTACGTCAGGGGCTTCGCGGACAACGGCTCGACTGTTCTGCTCGTCGAGCAGCGGGCGAAGTCGGCGCTGCGGATCTCGAACTGGACCTACGTGCTGGGCGGTGGCCGCGTGGTACTCCAGGGAGCACCCGAGGAACTCCAAGAGAATCCGGCATTCATCGAATCGTTCCTCGGCGGCGGCGCGCGACACTGATCTTCCTCGTACGCTCCGTCGAGAGGTACGTGATTCGGCTGTCGTAGACTGCCATGGTGAATACACCTCCCTCCGCAACCGTCGTCGTCTGTGACGGCGATCAGACGGGCCAGGAACTTCTCATCGAGTCCCTGCGCGCGATGACTCCCGAACTTCTTGGCGTGAAGCTCGACTTCGTGCACTACGACCTCTCGCTCGAACAACGGCGCGCGACGAACAACGGCGTGGTCCGCGACGCGGCGGCCGCCATGGTCGAGGTCGGGCTCGGCTTGAAGGCCGCGACGGTCACGCCACCCGAGATCGGCGGCGTCGGATCGCCGAACCGTATCCTGCGCGAGGGCATCGGCGGGTCGGTGATCGTGCGCACCGGTCGGCGTATCCCCGGCGTGTCGCCGCCCGTGGCTGCGAACAACCCGATCATCGTCATCCGAATGGCGGTGGGTGACGCCTACGGCGCGGCCGAAGGTCGCGAAGGCGTTGCGGGTGGTTTCGGTGAGATCGCGTGGCGCACCGAACGAATCGAACGATCGGTCTGCCGCTTCGTCGCGGAGTACGCGTTCCTGACCGCGCAACAGGCCGAGGGCGTCGTGTACGGGGGACCGAAGTGGACCGTCTCTCCGGTGTACGAAGGAATGTTGAAGGAGGAGATGGACGCCGCGGCGCAACGTTATCCGGCGGTTATCTACCGCCCGACGTTGATCGACGCCGCGTACGCGGGTCTGTTGACCGACGTGCACGATCACACGCTCGTGATACCGGCGCTCAATCGCGACGGTGACTGCTTGAGCGATCTCGTCCTCGCGATGTTTGGCTCCATCGCTGGATCCGAATCGGTGCTGTTGTCACTGGACGAGAACTTTCACCCGATCGTCGCGATGGCCGAAGCGCCGCACGGCACCGCGCCCTCACTCGAGGGAAAGGACGTCGCCAACCCGATGGCGATGCTGCTCGCGGGAGCGGCACTGCTGGATCAGGCCGCCGCTCGCCTCGACGAGCCCCGCTTTCGAGAGTCCGGCGCACGTTTGCGCGCGGCGACACTGCAGGGTGCCAACGAAGGCGTGCGCACGTTTGATCTCGGCGGTGACTCCTCGACGAGCGGTGTCGTCGACGACGTCATCGAGCGGCTTCGCCAGTCAATCTAGGGAACGTCGTCGGGGTACGTCTCTGGCGACAGTGTGCAGTGAAAACCCTAGTCAGATGTCTGTTGTGAAGTCGAACGGAAGGCGCGTGACCTCGTGGGCCCGAACACTCAATGCCGCCCTACGTGCTGAAGGCCAACTTGACCGTCGTCACGACACCGACGACAATGACGAGCGCGCGAACCGCCGTTGGTGAGACCCGTCGGATCAGTAGCGTACCGAGCCACCCGCCGATGAGCGTGCCGATGAGGAGCATGTAGACCGCGTCCATCGCCAGGTGACCTCGGATGATGAACACGATCGCGGCCATGGCGTTGATCAGCATCGACAGCGCGCTGCGTAAGCCTTGAAGGACGTAGATCTCGTAGGGCAGCGTGAGCGCCATCACCGCGAGCAGGACAATGCCGAGTCCAGCGCCGAAGTAACCGCCGTAGACGGACGCGAGAAAGATGCCGATGAAGAGCGTGCGTCGTCGCACCGGCTCCGTGCCTTCTTCGTGGTCGTGTTCGATCTTGGCCAGTCGCTTCGTTATCCACGGAGCGAGTGCGAAGAGTAAGGTCGCCGATCCGATGAGCCACGGCACGACGTTACGAAACGTTTGTGTTGAACCCAGAAGCAGCAATCCGGCTCCGACGAGTGCCCCGATGAAACACGTCGGAACGAGCGAGCGAACCAGTTGCTTGTGCGTCGAAAGTTCGCTTCGAAATCCGCGAATTCCTCCGAGGGCACTCGGTAAGACGCCAACCGTCGACGAGACGTTCGCGGTCAACGTCGGGATGCCCATGGCGAGCAGCGTGGGAAAACTGAGAAACGTGCCGCCACCAGCAATTCCATTCGAGATTCCGGCCGCGATTCCGGCCACGCAGAAGATGACCAGACGCCATCCCAGTGGAAGTGACGCAGCGACCATTGGTGAATTCTACAAAGTGAATTCGCGCCCAATTCGCTACCAATCCGCTCGCAATCCACACTCTTCGTGATGTTGAATTCTCGACGTCCTCAATCGCGACGTCGAGTGCGCACCGTGGACGTTCGTCGCGGATCCTCACCAATGGTGCGGTTGATCTCAGTGACGCAACGCCCTCGCACTTGTTGGGTGAACCCCCTATCCTTGGGATTCGCATCATCACGAGGAAAGTGCAGAAGTGACGTCAACGCGCAGCGAACCCAAAGTGGTCATCTTTTCGCTCGGAGGCACGATCGCGTCCACGAACAGTGGTGCCGGCGATGACGTGTTGGGTGTACGCCCGCAGCTGAGCGCCGACGACATCGTCGCGGCGGTGCCGGGACTTCGTCACGTCGCCGCGGTCGAGGCAGTGGCGTTTCGTCAAGTACCGTCGGGCGACCTGAGCTTGAACGACATGACCGCCCTGGCCGCAACCATTGATGGCTACTTCGATGCCGGCACGGCGGGCGTCGTCGTCGTCCAGGGAACCGACACGTTGGAAGAGACGTCCTTCGCGCTGGACCTTCTCGTTCGAGGTCGTCGTCCGGTCGTCGTTACCGGGGCGATGCGCAACCCCACGGTGGCCGGCGCTGACGGCCCGGCTAACGTGCTCGCGGCAGTGCAGGTGGCCGCGTCGAGCGACGCGGCGGGACTGGGAACCCTCGTGGTCTTGAACGACGAGATTCACGCCGCGCGCTTCGTGCGCAAGACCCACGCAACGAGCCTGGCAACGTTTCAATCGCCCAGTGCCGGCCCCATCGGTTGGATGGCTGAAGGGCGCCCGCGAATCGTGTTCCGGGTCGCTCCTTTGCGCGCCGGCCCGAGCGGTGCGGGGGGTCCGATTCCTCCCGTCGCGCTTCTCACCGCGGTGCTGGGCGACGACGCGAGATTGGTCAGCGCAATCGAAGACCTCGGGTACGCCGGTTTGGTACTCGAGGCGTTCGGTGGCGGTCACGTACCCGCTCACGTGATGCCCGCCCTCTCGGCGCTGGCCAATCGCCTTCCGGTCGTGTTCGCCTCGCGCACCGGCGGGGGCGAAGTGCTGCGTGCGACGTACGGCTTCGCGGGATCCGAGCGCGACATGTTGACCCACGGGCTGATCCCGGCGGGATTTCTCGACGGTCCCAAGGCTCGCGTTCTGCTGAGTCTGTTACTCAGTCACGGTCTTGACCGCGATCAGTTGCGAGCGGCCTTCGATGAGGTGAACGCCTCGGTGACTTCGTTCGGTGTCTAGGCGTGAAGGTGTCGGAAGCTTTCGGTAGTGTCGCTCTCGACGCTTCTTCTTCATTATCGCGAGCGTTGACACGAAGGCGAGACAGCCAATCACGACGATCGCGAAGCCAGCGAACCACGACCTGAGGATGGCCAAGCAGCTTGAGTTCATACCAACTGACGAGGCCCGACCGTGGTGTACCACGCACGCAGCGTCCTTGGCGTGCGGGCTCTTGACCACGAAGAGACGGACGCCGGCTGCAGCGAAGCTCAACCGCGACACAACTTTGCGCAGCGTGGCGCAACGGTACTCACGGCCGAGTGCCCGCGGCTGTCGGCGACGGCGATAGTGAAACAGACTTGGAACAACGAGTTCGCTGAGAGATGAAGTGCCGCGACCGCCGCACGGTGAACCACGTCCAACGAAACCCCCGCACCCGCTTCCCGTTGGCCCGAGACGCGTATCCCGCGTCGCCCGTGCGGGTTCATCGAAGCTCGAACGATTCGTTACGCCTTCGGCGGCCACCCCGCGATGACGCCTCGACCCGAGGGGAAACGAACGTTCTTCGCTCGGACGAATTCGTGGAGTGTCTCCGGTCCGTATTCTCGACCGAAGCCACTGCCCTTCACGCCACCGAACGGTGATCCGATGAAGTTGCGTCTCGTGTAGTTGTTGACGAACACCATTCCCACTTCGAGGCGGTGCGCCAAGCGAGCGGCGCGCACCTCGTCGGTGGTGCAGATCGCCGCGGTCAGCCCGTAGTCGCTGTCATTGGCGATGGCGACGGCTTGATCGTCGCTGTCAAAACGCATGAGGCAGGCGACCGGTCCGAAGATCTCCTCGCGCGCGATCGACATCACCGGCGTCACGTCGCCAAAGACGTGCGGGGCGATGTAGAACCCGTGGGCGAGTGAGGGATCGTCGGGGATGGTCCCCTTGAACAGCAGTCGGGCGCCCTCGTCGATACCGAGTTGCACGAAGTGCTCGACGCGGCGCAGTTGCTTCTCGTCGACCATTGGCCCGATGTCGGTTGCGCCGGCCAGTGGATGGCCCACCCGCAACGCGGTCGTCTTCTCGACGAACCGAAGCGCGAATTCGTCGTACAGCGACGAGTGCACCAGGATTCGCGACGTGGACGTGCAGGCTTCGCCCTGGTTGTAGAACATTCCCTCGATCGCGATCGCAACGGCGTCGTCGACGTCGGCGTCATCGAGCACCAGGAGAGCGTTCTTTCCACCCAACTCCAACGTCGCGAAGGTGAGATTCTTGGCGGCGCCTTCCATCACCTTGCGACCGGTCGCGGTCGAGCCGGTGAAGGAGATGCGCTCGACGCGCGGATGTGCCACCAAGGCGGCGCCCGCGGACATGCCGCTCACGGCGTTGATGACACCGGGCGGCAACACCTCATTGGCGATCTCCACCAGGCGCAGGACGGTGAGCGGTGCCTGTTCGCCCGGCTTGATGACCACGGTGTTACCGGCCGCGAGCGCGGGCGCGCACTTCTTCGAGAAGTGGATCGGTGGCCAGTTGAAGGGCAGGATCGCCGCGACCACACCGTAGGGCTCGTAGGTGACGCGCGCTTCAACCGCACCCTGATCGAGTATCTCGCCGTGAACAGTGTCCGCGATACCGGCGTAGTAATCGAAGCTCGAGTGACTCGAGACCACGTCGACGCGCAGCGCGTCACGTTTGGGCTTACCGACTTCACGCGCGCACAGTTCAGCCAACTCATCGGCGTGCTCTCGGATGCGCTCGGCCACCTTACGCATCAACGCCCCGCGTTCCTTGGGCGAGAGATTGTGCCAGACGTCTTCGTAGGCCCGGCGGGCGTCACTGACGGCGCGGTCAACCATTGCGTCGTCGGCGATCGTCACCCGGGCGAGCGACGTTCCCGAGGACGCTTCAATGACGTCGAACGTGTCGGCGTCCTGCGCGTCCACGAAGGCTCCGCCGATGAAGGGGCCCCAGACGCTGCGATTTTCCAAGAGCGCGTCGGTCGCGCCTTGGTCGACGTGCGTTGACGGCGGTGCTTCGATCATATGATTCCCTTCTTTGGCCACACGTCCATGACGTGAGGTTGAGCGTCAATGCCGACGCTGGCGCAGTGAAGCACAATGTACTGTCCGGCGGCCCAAGGAAGCCCGCCCGCGTCCTGAACCATTTTCACCAGTTTCTCCCGTTTTCTCGTCTGTGACAACAACCGGGACAGAGCCCGGAAGGATCCGTCCTCTATTGCCCCTTTGAACCACTGGTCGCAGTTGTTGCGAACGCTCTCTCGTCCGGCCGCGCTCCATTTTTCTCGGTGCTGACGTAGTCCACAGCGGGAACGGAGCCTTCAGGCGATCGAGAGAAATCCCGACGTGATGCAAAGTCCGAAGGCGTTGATCACGACGAATCCAGCGATGATTGACCACACAACGATCTTGGTACCGCGTCCGCGCCCAGTCGCGATCGCGCACGGCATGTACCACTCGGGCAGTCCCGTCGCCAGACCCACTGCGCTGGCGTTCCACGGTGTGGCGTCGGAGTCAAGAGGAGCGTTCGGATCAGCCGCCAGTGCGAGCGACGCCAACTCTTCGTCGGTGAACACGTCAGTCGTGACCGATCCATCGTGCTTCTGAAGCCCGCTCTCGTCCATCGTGCGCCTCCTCGATCACGCCCCGTGAGCCCGACCTCAACGTGGACCCCTCGTGTTGAGGTCGTTCCCCGGCGCTCACCGTCTGGCTCGTTACTTGACCTTAAGGGTCACCGCTCGAGACGGCGCGCCGGGACCACTCTTGTTCAACGCGCGCAGTCGCACATGATAGATCTTGCCCGACGTCAGGTGCGCGATGAGAAAGGTCTTGGTGGCCTTCTCCGATCCGTTGATCCAGGGTCCGTTGTTGAGCGAGTACTGGAAGAGCGAGATCGGCTGACCGTGACTTGCGACCACTCCAACCAGAGTTATCGCGACGTCACCCTTGGTCGGCGAAGTGACTCGAATTGTTGGTGCCCCGGGTGGCGACTTCTTGGTGACGGGTGCGGTCGCGGACAAACCGGCCACGAAGGTCTGGAAGTTGTTCGACGAATCCGTGTACTGGCCCGCCACCGCGCAGGATCCGTCGGAGATGCACGAGACGGAAAAGACGATTGCCGTTCCACCGACGTTCAATGAAGCGACGCCCGGCACTTCGACGGCGCTGGACCACGCCCCGTTGCTTTCGGTGGCGACGAAGGC
>JADGOK010000032.1 GCA_017882985.1 Acidimicrobiales bacterium | reverse complement strand
GCGCTTGTAAGTCGCGATCCCGGCATCGGTGATCGCGTGGGATCAATCGTCGCCGACGAGTAAGTCAACCGGATCGCCGTTCAACCCGGGCTTGGATCCACCAGAATTCGGCCCCGGGTTGAACCGTTCCTGATCGACTCGAAGGCGTCGGGAAGTTGTTCCATCTTTATCTCGCGGTCGACGAGTGGTGCGATGTCGACGTTCTGGGCGATCTCACCGAGCGTGGTCCACACGCGTTCGCGCGTTGACGCCGTCGCTTCCACCGCGTCAATGCCGAGCAGGTTCACGGCCCTCGTGATGAAGGGGTACACGGTTGTCGTCAACTCGGCACTCGCGACCAGTCCGCTGGCGGCGACGCTGCCCCCGTACTGCAGACTGCGAAGGATCTGATTCAGCGTGTCGCCGCCGACACAGTCGATCGCCGCGGCCCAGCGAGCGGTTCCCAAGACACGTTCGGGCTTGTCGCTGATTTCGTCGCGTCCGATCACCCGCACCGCACCACGTTCGTGCAGCCACGTCGACTCGCTGGGCGACCCCGTGGAGGCGACGGGCTGATAGCCGCGAGCGGCGAGCAGGGTCACGGCGACGGAGCCGACGCCACCGGTCGCACCGGTGACGAGCACCTGGGCGTCCGCATCGAGTCCGTGTGCTTCAAGAGCGAGGATGCTCGCCATCGCGGTGAAGCCGGCGGTTCCGATGATCATCGCTTCGCGCGTCGTGATGGTTGACGGTAGAGCACTGAGGAAGTGGGCGGGTGCCGAGACGAACTCAGCGAAGCCACCATCGCGACCGACGCCGAGGTCACCGCCGTGTACCGCGACACGTGTGCCGACACGAAGATCCGGAATCGAGGAGACGACAATGGTGCCCGCCGCGTCGACGCCGCCGATGACCTTGTCGATGCGACGAACGCGACTCGGCGCGCTCGCGACGAGTGCATCTTTGTAGTTAACGCCGCTGAAGTCGACTTTCACGAGTACGTCACTGGGCGTGAGTTGGACCAGTTCGACGTCGCGTACTTCGCAGCTAAGTTTCCCGTCCGCTTCGCTGATTTCAAAGGCCCGCACGTGTCAAGGATAGAGCCCGCTTATTCGCGGCCCACCGAATACCATTGATTTTGTGACGACCATCAAGTTGAACGGCCACCGGACGTGGGTATGGATCGCCAAAAAGGGCAAGAGGCGCAAGAAGAAACGCCCCATGGTGGTGCTGCTGCACGGAGGAATGAGCAGCAGCACGAGCCTGCTTGGCTCAATCGGCCCGGGCCTCATGAAGCACTACCGCGTCGCGGCCTTCGACCGACGCGGCCACGGCCGTACCGCTGATCTGGACGAGCCGTTTCACTTCAACTCAATGGCGAACGAGACCATTGCGTTCATTGAGTACCTGCGTCGACCCGTGCATCTGGTGGGGCACAGCGACGGCGGCGTCGTGGCACTGATGGTCGCGATGCGCCGGCCCGACTTGGTTGAGCGTGCCGTTGTTATCGGCGCGAACTACCACTACAGCGGCGTGACAATCGAGCCCTACGACTTTGGGAGTCCCGATTTCAAGAGATGGCGCAAACGCTTCGAGAAGCGATCTCCCGACGGGCGTCGTCACGCACGACGGGTCGTCGAGAAGACCATGACCATGTACGCGAGCGAACCCATCCTCAAGACGTCCAATCTCGCGAGCATTCGCGTGCCGGTGCTGGTCATGGCCGGTGATGACGACGTCGTCGCTCTGTCGCACACGTGTTCGATGTACGAATCACTCCCCGAAGGCCAACTGGCGATCGTGCCAGGGACCTCGCACGCACTGCTCAAGGAGCGGACCAAGGAGAGCGTGCGGATCATTCGGCGCTTCCTCAATGACCGGGTGCCGCCGGTCACCTACATGCCGATCCGGCGCCGTTCGGTAGGGGATTAGCCATTCGCCGGCCCGATTCGTGGGGCGGAGAAATCGGAGTTTTGCCGGCGTCGGTAACTACACTTGGCTGGGTGGTGACACGCCTCCCCTACGCGCGCTCTCGCCCCGTGCAGTGGTGGATGGCGCTGAACGCACTACGCAGCGACGCGGTGTTGTACGCGCTGTCGGCGCTCTTCGCCATCGGGCTCGGTTGGACGTCGAAAGAGCCAGCGCAGTGGCACTGGGGTTACTTGGCGGTGGGAACCTACGTAGTCGCCGCAGTTGTTGCCTGGATCTTCAGTCGAAGGAACGTCCGGCGCGCGTCGTTGGTCCGGGTGGGGCTGCTGGCGATCGTCGTGCTCGGAGCGGTCGCGATGCCGCTGAGTTTGGAGGCGAAGTGGCGCCAGGCCCAGCCCGAAGTCTCGGTCATCGACCGTTCGGCGACGTGGCTGAGCCAAGGCAAGGACCCGTACCAGGCGTACTTCAAGAATGGGCATTTGGTCGGCGGCGTTCGGGGTATCCCGACCTACGAATCGTTCTTTCCGTATTTTCCGCTCATGAGCGTCTTTGGACTTCCCTCAGCGGAACAACACAAGAGCAAGGGCCTCACTGATCCGCGCATCGTGATGACCCTGATGACGTTGATCGCGAGTGCTTTGGCTCTCGGATTGTTGCGCGCGTCCAGAGCGCAGAAGATTCGCGTCGCCCAGGTCATGCTGGCGCTGCCCACTGGAGCGTTGTTCCTGGCGACGGGTGGTGACGACATGCCGATTCTGGCGCTGTCGCTCCTGGGCGTCGTCGCGCTACAACGGCGATCGAACTACCTGGCGGGAGTCAGCTTCGGACTCGCCGCCGCGATGAAGCTGACGGCGTGGCCGTTGGCGTTCGGCGCGTTGCTGGTCGCACGCGAACGTGACGGGCGAAGTGCGTGGTCGAAAGTGGCGGTGATCATTGGCGCCATCGTCGTGATCTCCATCGCGCCGTTCGCTCTCAACGCTCCGGGCGCGTTCATGTCGAACGTGTTCGCGTTCCCCCTGGGTCTCGCGGGTGTCTCCTCACCGGCCGCGAGCGCGCTGCCCGGCCACATGCTCACGACGTTGTGGTCGCCGCTCGGACATTTCTTGGCGCCCGTGACGCTGCTCGTCGGCGGTTACTTTGCGGCTAAATTCCTGCAGCGGCACTGGCCGCTCACGTTGTCGCAGTTGCTCGGACTCTTGAGCGTGAGTTTTGCAACGATGATCTGCGTGGCGTCAGCGACGCGCATCGGCTACGTGATCTACCCGCTCAACTTCGCGTTGTGGTCGTCGGTCTGCGTCGAAGCTCCCACGCCGGTTCTTGAGTTGGAGCTAAATCGCGCTTGAGTTCTGGTAGATGCGGAACGTCCAGTACGACGTTGATCCGGTTCGCGCCGTCACCGTGATACCGATGATCCAGTAGAAGGTGTCCGACCCGGCCTTTTGAAAGAGCAACTGCGGCGACCCCGTGGATGAACCGTGAGAGAAGAGACTCCAGCCGCGAGCTTCGAGTTGCGCGCTGTAGTAGCCGAGCAGTTCGCTCGACGGGGCGTGGGTGACCAGCGTTCGTAGACAGTCGTAGTCACCGGCGCCACCGTTGGGGTGCAGGGTCGCAGCGGTCGCCAGAGTCGAGACCGGGACCATGAGTGCGGCTGCGATGTCCGCCGGGGGGTTACCCGCTTGATGGCAACCGGCGAGGATCGGACTGTCCTTTTGGGTCGTGAGACTGCCCACGACGATCGGAATCGTGGTCGTCGTCCTCTTGACCGTGGGGTTCGCGATGAGGTTGATGGCGAGAAAGACGACCAGGGTCACGACGGCGACGACCAATACCGTCATCGCCGGCAGGATGCTCGTGGTGGTCGTGAGCGGCGGCTTGACCGGATCGCTCATTGGTTCCAACCGAGATGGTCGATCGGCCCGCGGCCGCCGCCGAGGCGCCACTGCGCCGCGCTCGTCAGGGCCGCCAGCACGAACGACTTGGCGTCGCGCGTGGCGTCGGTGACCGAGCGCTCGAGCCCGATCCCTGCGGCGATCGCGGCCGACAGCGAGCATCCGGTACCGTGATCGTTGTTCGTGGTGACCCGGGGCGCGTCAAAGAGCACGACGGCGTCAGCACTCACCAGGATGTCGGGGGCGTGGCGCTCTTCGAGCGTCGCCTCGGCGAAGTGGCCGCCCTTCACGAGCACGTAGCGCGGACCGTAGGCGAGCAACGCGTTGGCGAGTATCAACATGTCGTCGTGGGTCGTCACGTCGCGAACGTCGACGTCACAGAGGATCGCGGCCTCGCGAAGGTTGGGCGTGATGACGGTGGCGTAGGGAAAGAGCGCCTCGCGGTAGGTGAGCGGACCACCCTCTTCCATCAGGCGATGACCGGTCGACGAGACGAGGACCGGATCGACGACCAGATTGGCCAGGAGTCCCTCGCGCGCGAGGTGCGCCACCGCTTCGATCGTGCTGGGTTGGGCGAGCATGCCCGTCTTCACGGCACGGATGGCGAAGTCGTCGATCACCGCCTCGATCTGTTGGACGACGAGCGAGGGCTCAAGGGGGTGGACCGCGGTGACGCCGAGCGTGTTCTGGGCGGTGATCGCCGTGATTGCCGAGGTGCCGTGCACTTCAAAGGCGCTGAAGGTGCGAAGATCGGCTTGAATGCCGGCTCCACCGCCCGAATCCGAGCCGGCGATGGTCAAGACGGAGATTGGTTGCACTGCTCCAACCCTAGTGACGCCTCCCGATCGCTTAGTACGCTGGGGACGTGGGTGACCTCTTTCAGATCGGCTCGATGAGTTCGTCGTCGCGTCTCGTCATGGGTACGGGCGGCTTTCGCTCCATGGACGTGCTCGAGGCGTCACTGGTCGCCTCGGAGGCGACGATCGCCACCGTTGCGCTGCGACGGGTCGATCCGAGCGTCAAGGGCTCGATCTACGAGCTCTTGGAGCGCCGCAACTTCTCACTGCTGCCCAACACGGCCGGCTGCTACAGCGCGAGCGAAGCCGTCAAACTAGCCGAGCTGGCTCGCGAGGCCTTTGCGACCAACGTGATAAAACTCGAGGTCATCGGCGACGACCGTACGTTGCTGCCCGATACGACCGAGACCCTGGTGGCCGCTGATCAGTTGGTACGCAAGGGCTTCGAAGTCTGGGCGTACACCTCGGACGACCTCATCGTCGCCCTTCGACTCGAACAGGCCGGGTGCGTCGCGGTGATGCCGCTCGGCTCACCGATTGGTTCCGGTTTGGGTATTAGGAACCCCCACGCCATTTCACTCATCGCCGAGCGCGTGGGCGTTCCCGTGTTGCTCGACGCCGGGGTCGGCACGGCGTCGGACGCCGCTCTGGCCATGGAATTGGGCTGTGACGGCGTGCTCGCGGCGTCGGCGATCAATCGGGCTCTGGAGCCGGTACTGATGGCCGAAGCCCTTCGTGACGCGGTCAAAGCAGGATATCTGGCCTTTCGGGCCGGTCGCATCCCACCCCGACTGCACGCGGAGGCCTCCTCGTCGTCGCTCGGGCGTCCAGATTTATTTGTGGATTAGTCGTTTCCATAACTACACTGATGTAGTCCTTCGGGATAATCTGGTCAGGCCTCGGTCGGGAGGAACTTCGTATGAAGGATTCGTTAGCTATGGGCTTTAGTGGACCGATGGTGTGTCGCCTCACCGGCGTCACGTACCGTCAATTGGACTACTGGGCGAGAACCGAACTCGTGACGCCTTCGATCACCGCCGCCAGCGGCAGCGGCTCCAAGCGCACCTACTCCTACGGCGACGTCCTCGAAGTGAAGGTCATCAAGTCGCTACTCAGTTCAGGACTGTCATTGGCCCGGGCCCGCCAAGCGGTCGAATGTCTGCGCCGCTCCCTGGGTGCCGATCTCGCCTCGAGCAGCTTGGTGCTGAGTGACTCCGGCTCGGTACTCGCGCACAGCGACGGTGATCTGGTCGACCTCCTGCGCGGAGGTCAAGGGGTCTTTAACATCGTTCCACTGGCGGGCGTGGTCGCCGAACTCACGACCATGATCCGTCAATCGCAGTCCATGACGTCGGAGAAGGAGCCCCGCACGGCGTGACTTTTCCGTCGTCGATTGACGAACCTCGTCATCGACATCCCAGTGTGTCGGCACCGTCGAGTGCCAGGTTTGCCCACCCCAGTGAAGGGCTCTTCGCCAGTCTCTTGACCTTGTACGGCCTCGAATGGTCGTACGAACCAGTCGAGTTCCCCCTCGAATGGAACGAACTGGGTCAGCCGACCAAGGGGTTCCGACCCGACTTTTACGTTGCGTCAGAGCAACTCTTCATCGAACTCACGGTGCTCGAACAGCGTCTCGTGACGCGCAAGAACAAGAAGATCCGTCTTTTTCGTGAGCTCTACCCCGAGGTCGAACTGCTCGTGGTGTACCAGCGTGACTTCACGCAGTTGCTCGAGCGCCACGACCTCGAATTCTTCGCCCACCCCGCGGCTTAGGATAGATTTCGTGACCGACCGGCGCCCGTTCCTCTTCGACACCCACGTCGAACTGGGCGCCAAGATTGTTCCCTTCGGTGGCTGGGAGATGCCCCTGCAGTACGCCACGGGCACGGTCGCCGAGCACCTGGCCTGTCGAAATGACGCGGTGGTCTTTGACGTCAGTCACCTCGGCACCGTGCGATGCGACGGTCCCGACAAGTTCGAGATTCTCCAAGACACGCTCACCAATGACCTGCGTAAGGTTGAACCGGGCCGAGCGCAGTACACCCATCTGCTCAACAGCGATGGTTTCGTCGTCGACGACATCATCGTCTGGTGGGTCGGTGACGACGAGTTCGACGTCATGCCCAACGCCTCCAACACGTCGGGCGTCTTGTCGTCAATTCCGGGCGTCGACGTGACGAGCGAGCGCTGCGTGTTGGCGATCCAGGGTCCCCACGCCCGGGCCAAGGCGGCAGCGGTCGACTCACGATTCGGCGAAGTTGGCCGATTTCGCGTCGCGCGATTCGAGTACCAGGGGGTTGAGGTCCGCGTGGCCGGTACCGGGTACACGGGTGAAGAGGGTCTCGAGATCGCCGCGCCCAACGACGTCGCGCGCGAACTCTTGTTGGCCCTCATCGCCGCCGACGTGACGCCCGCAGGTCTGGGCGCTCGCGACACATTGCGCCTCGAGGCGGCGTTGCCACTCTACGGTCACGAATTGACGCTGCACTCGACCACCCTCGAAGCCCGCCTCGGTTGGGTGCTCGGTTGGGACAAGGCGACGTTCCAGGGTCGCGCCGCGGTTGAAGACGAGCGTCGCCGTGGCGTCGCGCGACTCTTGACCGGGCTCATGACGGACAGTCGTCAACCATTGCGCGACGGTGGGGAGGTGTTCATTGACGGCCGGTCGGCCGGCGTGCTCTGCTCGGGCAACTTCTCACCCGTCCTTGGCTGCGGGATCGGGATGGGACTGTTGACGGGT
>JADGOK010000031.1 GCA_017882985.1 Acidimicrobiales bacterium | reverse complement strand
ACAGTTTCTTACGCTCGAGGCGCTCGCTCCCACGCGCGTGCTCGCGGCGCTCGGCGCGGGCGACCAACTGTCGGCCGCGGAGAACCGCGCCTACGACGTCGTACCGCGCGACGCCGACGAACGTCGTGCACTGATGGAAGAGACGGCGAACGCCCTACGCGCGGTGATGCCGGTCTGGTTCGGGGGCGGTGCCGCGGCGACCAACGAGTTGGCGCGTCGCCTCGGCGTGACGATCAATCTGTGGGACGCGTCGCCCGAACGGGTTCACGAAATGGCCCTCACCGGACCCGTCTCGTGGGCGGGACCGGCGCCGAAGGACGTGCCGGCGGCGCTCGACGCGCTGGCGGACGCGGGAGCGACCTGGGCGGTACTCAGTCCCCAGGCCAATATCGAACAACTGGGTGAATGGCGACGGGCCCAACCAGAAACTAAGTTTCACTGATGGAATTCCGCCGCATCAACGGACTGCCGCCGTACGTGTTCGCCCAGATGAACGCGCTCAAGGCCGAGGCGCGCTCGAAGGGGCGCGACGTCATCGACTTCGGCTTCGGCAATCCCGACCTGCCGAGCCCGGGCGTGGCCGTGGCGAAACTCGCCGAGGCGGTCCAGAACCCGAAGAACCACCGCTACAGCGCGAGCCGTGGCATCCCCAACCTGCGCTTGGCGATCGCGACGCGCTACAAGAACCTCTTTGACGTGGACCTGGATCCCGACACCGAGGTCGTCACGACCATCGGCGCCAAGGAGGGTCTCACCCACCTGATGTGGGTGCTGCTCGGACCCGGTGACACCGCCATCGTGCCCAGTCCCAGTTACCCGATCCACCTCGCCGGACCGGGCTTCGCCGGCGCGAAGGTGATCACCGTGCCCATGCACGACCCCGGGGTCAGCACGAACGATCCCGGCGACGACTTCTTCGACGGACTGGTCGTCGCGTGGAACGAGGCGCCAGTGAAACCCCGGGTGATCATCGCGTCGTTCCCGCACAATCCGACGAGCGCGTGCGTTGATCTTGCTTTCATGCAGCGACTCGTCGACTTCGCGCTCGAACACGACATCGTCATCTGCCACGACTTCGCCTACGCCGACCTCGGGTTTGACGGCTACAAACCGCCGTCGATTCTCCAGGTGCCACGCGCGAAGGAGTGCTGCGTCGAGTTGTACACCCTCACCAAGTCCTTCTCGATGGCGGGATGGCGCGTGGGTTTCCTCGTCGGTAACGCCGAAGTCGTGGCGGCGCTGACCAAGTTGAAGAGCTACCTCGACTACGGCACCTTCCAGCCCGTCCAGATCGCCGCGATCGTCGCCATGAACGAAGCGGTTGACTACCCCGATCAACTCCAGCGCATCTACCAGTCACGTCGGGACGTGCTGATCGAGGGGGTGAACCGAATCGGCTGGGCGGTGGCGCCGCCGCGGGGTTCGATGTTCATCTGGGCGCCGATCCCCGAGCCGTACCGCGAGATGGGTTCGCTCGACTTCTCCAGGTACCTCATCGAAGAGGCCGACGTCGCGACGAGTCCCGGTGTGGGATTCGGCGAGGGTGGCGACGGCCACGTGCGATTCGCGTTGATCGAAAACGAACTGCGCACCCAACAGGCCGTGCGTAATTTGCGCAAGGCGCTCGTCAAGCTGCAGTAGTTCGCCTAGGGCAGTCCGACGCCCGCAACGTCGACGCGCACGGACTCGATCTTGGCGAGGCGCACGTCGGCGATCTCGAAGCGGCTGCTGTTCGGCGCGGTCATGACGTAGAGCGTTCGACGATCCTCGTCGCCGAGCATGCACGCGAAGGCGTTCTGGGTGGTGTTGACGACGCCCGTCACCTCGCCACCCTCCTTCACGCGAAGACACTGCGGCGCGCTGGCGTTGGCGACCCAGATCTGGCCGTCGGCGTCGAGGCACGAGCCGTCGGTGGCGACGAAATCCAACTGGGCCCACACCCGACGGTCGCGGAGCGTGCCGTCGGCATCAATCGTGAACGCGCTGATGCGATAGGCGAGGGTCTCGTTGACGAACAACGTGGTCCCGTCGGGACTGATGAGCGAACCGTTGGGGAACGCGATGTCGGGAATGCTTTGAATCACCTCGCCCTGCGGGCTCACCACCACCAGATTGGTCGTCGGCGGCGGTGAGGCGAGCAACCCCTCGACGCCGATGTCGAGCAACGTCTGGTCGAGGTCGAAGCCGAAACTGCCCACGTAGCAGTGACCGGTCGACGAGACGACCATCTCGTTGGCCCAGAACTCGCAGTACTCGCTGATGTCACAGAACGTCGTCGTGACGCCGTCGTGCACGCGCAGGATCCGCTGATCGACACCCGACACGCAGAGCAGATCGCCGTCGGGCGCCCAGCCGAGTCCCGACGGTTGACCGGGCACCTCGACCTCGAGGCGCTCGTCGCTGCCGTCGCCCTCGATCGAAAAGACGCCGTGACGATAGAAGTCCGAGTACCAGAGCCGCCCGTCGTGCCACCTCGGCCCTTCGCCGTAGGCGAGTCCCTCGCGGATGATCGTGGCGTCATAGGTCTTCATGGTTCTCCTTCGCTTCGCTCAACGTACTTGGTCTCAAGCGCGCTCGACGGCGCGACACCACGCGGCGTAACCGGCGTCGACGAACAACGGCTCCTCGGGCTCAAAGCGTCGGTCGAACTCCCAGAGTCCGCCGAGGTCCTCGAGCGATCCGAACAGTCCGATCTCGAGTCCCGCCAGCGTGGCGGCGCCGCGCGCGGTTGCTTCGAGTGAGCGGCTTCGCACGACCGGCACGCGCGAGTTGGTCGCCTGGAGCTGCATCAAGAGGTCCATCGCCGCCGCCCCACCGTCACAGCGCAACTCGGCCAGGTTGACGCCCGCACCCTTGAACGCGTCGGTCATCGCGCGCACCTGGTAGGCGAGGGCTTCGACGAGGGCGCGCGCAATCTGACCGCGCCCGACGCCGCGACTGAGACCCGTCACTGAACCTCGTGCGTCGCTGCGCCAGAACGGCGAGCCGAGTCCGGTGAAGGCGGGCACGATCTGCACGCCGCCGCTGTTCTCGACGCTGAGCGCCAGCGGCTCGAGGTCTTCGGACGACGCGATGAAACCGAGTTCGTCGCGTAACCACTGCACCGCGGCACCGGCGACGAAGGCGGAACCCTCGAGCGCGTACGTGGCCGGTCCGAATTCGCCGAGGTCCCACGCGACGGTCGTGATGAGTCCGTCAACGACAGCGGGCACCGCGTCGCCGGCGTTCGCGAGAACGAACGCGCCGGTGCCGTAGGTGGCCTTCACGAGGCCGGGCGAGAAGCACGCCTGACCGAACAACGCGGCCTGCTGGTCGCCGAGGATGGCGGTGATCGGCACGCCCGCCAACTCGGGCACGACGTCGGCGTGGACCGTGCCAAAAGTCGTCGACGAAGGTTTGATCGCCGCGAGCATTTCGCTCGGCACGCCGAACAACGCGCTCATCGCGGGTGACCATTCGAGCGTGTCGAGGTCCATCAACATCGTGCGCGAGGCGTTGGAGGGTTCGGTCGCAAAGACGCCGTCCTCGGTGGAACCCGTCAGCCACCACAGCAGCCACGTGTCGACGGTGGCGAGACTCGGCGCGACGCTGCGGTCGAGCACGCCGTGTTGGAGCAGCCAGTGCATCTTGGTCGCCGAGAAGTACGAGTCGAGGACCAGTCCGGTCGTCGCGCGCACCGCGGGCTGGTGGCCGTTGGTGGCGAGCTCGTCGCAGTACGACGACGTGCGCCGGTCCTGCCAGACGATGGCGCGGTGCGCGAGGTGACCACTCTCGCGATCAAAGGCGACCGTCGTCTCGCGCTGGTTCGTGATACCGAGTGCCACGACCCGGTGACCGGCGTGGCGGGCGTTGGTGGCGACCTCGCGCAGCGTCGCCACGGCCAGATCGGCGATCTCGGCGGCGTCGTGTTCGACCTGACCGGGCTCGGGAAAGTACTGGGTCAACTCGCGGTAGGCGGTGTCGACGACGTGGGCCGCCGGGTCAAAGGCGACGGTGCGCACGCCGCTTGTGCCGGCGTCGAGGGCGAGGATGAGGTCCACGAGGGTCAGACTAGTGAGTTTCCGCGTGGTTACTGGGCTGGCGGGCCGGCGGAGAAAGATTGATGAAAAAACGATAAAATAGAGTTGACTCGGTGTAATTACAGTGCTGTAATAACACAGCATCTTGCGACGCGTAGTGGCTTCACCACTACATCTTGTGGCTGGGGGTCGAGAAGTACTATTCTCGACTACCCGACTCCGACGGCGCGGGAGAAGTACTCGAAGTGTCGGAATCGGACAAGAAATGGGAGATGGAAATGGCTATCGCACCTCAGCGACTCGGAATTGGACTTCGTCGGTTCTTCACGACGGAGGATCGTCACCCCTACGACGACCTGGTGTGGGACCGTCGCGACGCGCGTATCTCGAACTTCCGTGACGGCTCGGTCGCCTTTGAACAACTCGACGTCGAGGTACCGGCGACGTGGTCGTTCAACGCCACGAACATCCTCGCCCAGAAGTATTTTCGCGGCACGCTCGGCACCGTCGAGCGCGAGACCAGTCTGAAGCAGGTCGTCGACCGCATCGTCGACACCGTCACGACGTGGGGCATTGAGCGCGACTACTTTGTCGACGACGAAGAAGCCGAGGTCTTCCGCGCGGAACTGAAGCACTTGCTCATCACCCAAAAGGCCGCCTTCAACTCACCGGTCTGGTTCAACATCGGGGTGAAGGGCGTGCCCCAGCAGGGCAGTGCCTGCTTCATCCTCGCCGTCGAGGACTCCATGCGTTCGATTCTCAACTGGTACACCGAGGAGGGCATCATCTTCAAGGGTGGTTCGGGCGCGGGCGTGAACCTTTCGAAGATCCGCTCGAGCGCCGAGGCGCTCGAGGGCGGCGGCACCGCGAGTGGTCCGGTCTCGTTCATGCGCGGTGCGGACGCGTCCGCGGGCACCATCAAGTCTGGTGGCAAGACGCGCCGGGCCGCGAAGATGGTAATCCTCGACGCCGATCACCCCGACATCGAAGAGTTCATCTGGTGCAAGGCCAACGAGGAGAAGAAGGCTCGCGTGTTGCGCGACGCCGGGTTCGATATGGACCTCGACGGCAAGGACATCCACTCCATCCAGTACCAGAACGCCAACAACTCGGTACGCGTGTCCGACGAGTTCATGCAGTCCGTCCTGGACGACGACGACTGGAACCTCGTCGCGCGCGGTGACGGCCGCGTCATCTCGACGCTGAAGGCTCGTGAGCTATGGCGCCAGATCGCGCGCGCCGCGTGGGAGTGCGCGGACCCGGGTCTGCAGTACGACACCACGATCAACAAGTGGCACACGTCGTCCAACACCGCACGCATCAACGGATCGAACCCCTGCTCGGAGTACATGCACATCGACAACTCAGCGTGCAACCTCGCGAGTCTGAACCTGATGAAGTACCTGCGCAACGACGGTTCGTTCGACGTCGACGCCTTCAAGGCGTCGATCGAAGTGCTTTTCACCGCCCAGGAGATCATCGTGGGCGCGGCCGACTACCCGACCGAGAAGATCGGTGAGAACTCGCGCAAGTTCCGCCAGCTCGGTCTGGGCTACGCCAACTTGGGTGCGCTGTTGATGGCCTCGGGTCTCGCGTACGACTCGGACGAGGGTCGTGCGTGGGCGGCGGCGATCACCGCACTGATGACCGGTCACGCGTACGCGACCAGTGCGCGCACCGCGGGCCGGATGGGACCCCACGAGGGCTTCGCCGAGAACGCCGAGCCGATGGTCAACGTGCTGCGCATGCACCGCGACGCTTCCTACGTCATTGACGAGTTGAAGGCTCCCGCGGAGATCCTCGAAGCCGCACAACAGGCCTGGGACGACGCCGTCGACCTCGCCGAACGACACGGCGTGCGCAACGCCCAGGCCTCGGTGTTGGCGCCAACGGGCACCATTGGCCTGTTGATGGACTGTGACACGACGGGCATCGAGCCCGACCTCGGACTCGTGAAGTTCAAGAAGCTCGTGGGCGGCGGCAACATGTCGATCGTCAACCAGACGGTGCCGCGCGCGCTGCGCAAGCTCGGCTACAACGTGGACGAGGTCAGTGCGATTGAGGCCTACATCGACGAGAACAAGTCGATCGTCGGCGCGCCGGGACTCAAGAACGAGCACCTGCCGGTCTTCGCGTGCTCGATGGGCGACAACACCATCCACTACCTCGGTCACGTGAAGATGATGGGTGCCGTGCAGCCGTTCATCTCGGGAGCGATCTCCAAGACCGTGAACATGCCTGAGGACGCCACGATTGAGGACGTCGCGAACCTGCACATGGACGCGTGGCGCCTCGGCGTCAAGGCCGTCGCCATCTACCGCGACAACTGCAAAGTGGGCCAACCCCTGTCGACCGCGAAGAAAGTTGGCGACGAGTCGACGTCGTCAGTGACCGCGACGGACTCGGTGGCGGCTGAGCTGTACACCAAGATTCACAAGCTCGAGGCCGCCCTCGAACTCGCCAAGACCGAGGGGTCGCACGTGGTCGTCGGCGCCGTACGCGAGCGTCTGCCGCGTCGTCGCGTGTCGACGACCTTCGCCTTCCGGGTGGCGGACTGTGAGGGCTACGTCACGGTTGGCGAGTACGAGGACGGCCGACCCGGTGAAGCTTTCATCAAGGTCTCCAAGCAGGGTTCGACGTTGGCGGGCATCATGGACGCCTTCTCCATCTCGATCAGCCTGGGTCTCCAGCACGGCGTGCCGCTCGCGACCTACGTGCGCAAGTACGTCAACATGAAGTTCGAACCGTCGGGCATGACCGACGACGCGGACCTGCGCATCGCGACGTCGTTGGTGGACTACATCTTCCGTCGTCTCGCGCTCGACTACTTGAACGCCAGTGAGCGCGAGGAGTTGGGCGTGCTCTCGACGAGCGAGCGCCTGCAACCGACGTTGCCCGAAGTGGTCGAGCAGGCGACACCGACGGTTGGTGTCAGCGTGCAACCGACGCTCGTGGACCTGTTGGAGAAGCCCGCAGACGAGCCGTACTTGTTGAGCCGTTCCGAGCAGCGCGACGCGCCGATGTGTTACCAGTGCGGCAACGCGATGCAGCGCGCCGGTTCGTGCTATGTCTGCTCGAGCTGCGGGGCCACGAGCGGCTGTTCATAAAGTCAAGTTGCATTCGAACTTCAGCGGTAATTTCACGCGAACTTCAGAGAAATTTCATCGGAGCGTAGGCTCGCTGGCGTTAGGGCGCCAGCGCGGGGATTATGCACTCCCACCAAGGAGTGCCTTGGTGTTCGGTGGGTGTATCGATAGCGGGAGGGCCGATGCCGAGTGCGGATGAGATTCGAGACGATCAGCGAGCGACGTGGGCCGGGCTCTCTGCGGGCTGGGAGAAGTGGGACTCGGTCATCATG
>JADGOK010000030.1 GCA_017882985.1 Acidimicrobiales bacterium | reverse complement strand
ACAACACACCTTTCGTGAAACGGACCCCTCTCTCGCTCGTCGACGTCAGACCGGCATCGGTCCCACGATGAAATCGGGGTATCAAGTAGATGCTATCGAAGGCCCCGCTGCACGAGTTAGGGCCCTAGGTCCATTCGACCCTCGGCACCGTACCGACGCGAAGACGAGTGAACACGCCTGCTCGTCCCTCTTTGCGCCGGGTACGCAGCGCGACGAACTCGTTCAGTGCGCCGAGAGCGACTGCAACGCACGCAGGCGAACGACGGACCACCAAAGAGAGAGAAGGGCGACCGCCTCGAACGCACCGAAGAGCCAACTCCACACGTAGCCCCGGTTGATCGACACCGCCAGCAAGGGCACGACCTCGAGAACGACGACGAACAGGCACCATGCGGCGAAGGGGCCGTACTGGAGGGCGGCCTGGTTGATTCGTGACGACGGATGGCTCGACGATCGCCAAAAGGCGTTCAGTACCTCTCGCTTCTCCTGGCGCGAACAACTCCGGTAGACGTCCAACTGCATGCGTCCACGATACTGTCACCGCACCGATGCAACGCCTCACTCGTTCGCACTCGGCGTAGCTGCGCGGAGGGGACCGGCTCTAACCTTCGAGTCCGGAAAGGAAACGGTTCAGTGCGTCAAGGGTCGCTCGGGCGGCCGAGACGAGATCCTCGTCGGACTCGGCGATTCCGAATCGGTAGGCGTCATCCGAGAGCGACCGCAACGTCACGATGACCGGCCAATTGTTGACCGTTGCGACATTGACGACCGCCATCAACGAGAACGGGATATTGAAGCCGAGATCGCGCAACGCGGCCAACGTCGCTTCCGCACCACCGATGAGTGGTCCGCTGCCGGCTCGACCGACGCCGGGGCGTCCCGCGTAGCTCAACTGAACCTCGCACACGCCGTCGGAGGCGTTGAAGTCAGCGCGGACCAGCGCGACGCGCAGGCCCTCACCCTCGCGTGGCGCCAACGCGTTCTTCGCGTCGTCGACAATCACCACGGCGTCGGGGTAGTAAAGGCTCGCGATCTGGGAAGCGACGCCGCGTGTCGTCGTCGAGTCTTGTCCCGAGACCACGAGGGTTACGACCTCCACGTCACCGTTGTCACGGTGGCTGATGCCCACGTTCATCACGCCGGGCAGCGAGCGCAGCTCGAGCTCGAAATCCTCCTCGGTGCGCGACATCATCGGTGTTTGATGCCCTTCTTCTCGTAGAGTCGGGTGTCGGCGATCCGTTTCAACTCGGTCGGATCAGTTGAGTCGCGCGGCGACGTCGCCGTGCCGATCGTGAACTCGACCGAGTTGCCCGCGGCGGAGAGATACGCGCGCAGTCGCTCGGTGAACCCCGAGGACTCGTGGCCTTCGGCGTTGCTCAAGATGACGGCGAACTCGTCGCCACCGACGCGCGCGGCGGTGTCGCCGCTTCGTACCGCACGGCGAAGGGCGAATCCGAACTGGCGCAGCAAATCGTCGCCCGCGTCGTGTCCCAACCGGTCATTCACTTCCTTAAAACGATTGAGGTCAATGATAATCAGCGTGAAGGCCCAACCGTAACGGGCGCTGCGCGCCGACGCGATCTGCAAGGCCGAGTCGAAACTGCGTCGGTTCTGGATATTGGTGAGCGCGTCGTGAGTAGCGCTGAACCTCGCCAAGTGCAGAGAGAGCGACAGTTGACACGCCGTGCGAACGGCGTCACATTCGACCTCGGGCACGACGTCGGGGTCACAGTAGACGCCCGGCTCGGTGCCAATAATCTCCGAAATCTCAGCCGTGACCGTTTTACCGCCCAGGCGAAAGGCCTGCGTGCCGAATGAGTCGTGCGCGAGTACGACAACGGCGTCTTTCAGCCCGTAGCGTGCCGCCAATTGTTCGAGGACGGTGTAGACGAATCCAATGCCGAGCTCGCTCTCGGAGAGCTCGTTGAGCATCGTCTGAAAGAGCCACGGTTCGTAGTGCTCGCCAATCGGTACGACGCTCTCGGGTGTCGCACCGCTCGTCGAAGTCACTGGAACCTGCTCGTCTGGTTGGTAGTCGTTCTCTTCATCAAGCGCGTCAACACTTGAGTCATTCATCGTATTCACAAGGGCATGGCCGCCATATCAGTTACCGGGTGCAACGACCGTAGCAATGTTTGGGAGAGCGCGCCAGCCTTCAACAGCGGCGCCAGGTCCTGCGCCGCCACCGGGCGCGAGATCAGGTAGCCCTGGCCGCGGTAACAGCCCAGTTCGAGCAACTTCTCGACGATGGAACTGTCCTCGATGCCTTCGGCGATCACGCCGAGATTCAGCGCCTTGCCAAGTCGGATGATCGATTCGACGATCGCGGTGTCGTACGGATCACTCGTGATCCCTTGAACGAAGCTCATGTCCAACTTCAAGAAATTCACCGGCAGGTTCTTGAGTTCAGTCATCGACGCGAAGCCCGTACCGAAGTCGTCGAGCGCGATCTCCACGCCGAGGGCCTGGAACCCCTTCAAGAGACGGTCGGTCTTGGCCTGATCGCCCAGCACCGCGTGCTCGGTGATCTCGATGCACAGTCGCTCGCCCGGTACGTCGTTCGTGGCCAGGCACCCTTCGACGAACTCGAGCAGGTCGCCCATCTTGAAGTCGGCCGGCGACATGTTGACCCGCACGATCAACTCGAGGTCGGGGTACTCGCGCTGCCACACGCCGAGTTGGCGACAGGCCTCGGCGAAGACCCAGCGCCCGATGTTGGTCACCAGTCCGGTCTCTTCAGCGACCTTGATGAACTCCGACGCCGCGAGCAGTCCCCTGGTGGGGTGTTCCCAGCGCACCAGCGCCTCGACGGCGAGCAGTTGACCAGTTTGGAGATTCACCTCGGGTTGGAAGTGCAGTCGCAGTCCGTCGCCCTCGATCGCTTCTTGGAGCATCAGCTCGGTGCGCGAGCGCTCGTTCACGACCTCGCGCAGTTGGGCGTCAAAGACCACGGCCTGGTTTCGACCACGGGCCTTCGCCTCGTACATCGCGACGTCGGCCCATCCGAGCAACTCGAGGCCACTCTGCGAACCGGCTTCGGCGAGAGCGATACCGATACTGGCGGTGTGGCTCACCTGCTGGCCGGCCAGGTCCACCGGCTCGGAGATGATGTCGAGCATGCGGTAGGCGGACGCGAGCACTTCCATCTCGCTGCGGACCTTGTCGACGAGGAAGACGAACTCGTCGCCGCCCAAACGGGCCGCGAAGTCATTGGTCCTGATGCTCGTACGGATCCGGTCCGACATCGTGATGAGGAGTCGGTCTCCACTCGCGTGGCCCAGGTAGTCGTTCATGACCTTGAAGCGGTCGAGGTCGATGACCATCACGGCGGTGTTGCGTCGCGCGTCGAGGCGCGTCTTCAGCTCGTGGATCAGCGCGCGTCGGTTCGGCAGACCCGTCAACTCATCGTGATCCGCGTTGTACGTGATGCGCTCTTCGGCGTCGATTCGCGCCTGGAGCTGGACGAGCATCGAGGCGACCGCCTGGAGGGCGTTGATCTCGGCCGTCACCCACGCGTGGTTGTTGAAGTGGATGAAACCGAGGATCCCCCACGTCGAGTCGCCGATGAGGAGCGGCACGGCCGCCCCGTTGACTTCGGCGATTCCCGAACCCTTCTCGACGCGCTCGAGGTACTCCTCGGTGGTGTCCGATCCACCCGTCAGGTACGGGGACTTGAGGTCCTTCATCGCGAGAAAGACCGGGTCGACGTCGAAGTCGACCTCGCCCAATGGGTCGGGGTCGGGGACGTCGCGCGGCGGCCACTCGGCTTCGAGGATGCTCATGTTGCGCGCGGTGTCCTGACGCCGCAGGAACGCCACGTCGGCACCCAGGAACTCGGCGAGTATCTGGGTGGTCCAGTTGAGGACCCCCTGGTGGTTCTCGGCCGAAGCGGACATCAACTTCTCGGCGACCTGACTGACGAGTTCGTCGAGTCGTCGCTGATGCAGCAACACGCCTTCGCGCGTCGCCAAGGTCGCGACGTGACTCAGCAGGCTTCCAAAAGCCCTAGTGAGTGAGCGTTCGCGGGTCGACCAGGTACGACCGTGGCGCGCCACGATGAGTGCGCCGACGACGTCACCGTCTTGGACCTTGATCGGATCGACGAGCACGCCCCATTCGACGCCGGCGACAACACAGGAGAAGGCCCCGATGGCGCTTTCACCCTTCAACTGGCTGCGTACCCGCTCGCCAATGCTCTCGTAGGCCTCCATCGATTCGGGCCCCACCATCGGCTCCAGGTCGAAGCCCGGGACGCTGCGGTCGAGGTCGGTGACGACCGCGACGATCTCGGTCCCCGGGACCACCTGGAGCAGCGTCTCCACGACGAGTCGAGTCTCTTCACCCGCCCGATTGAGATAGGAGTTCGTGAGTTCTCTCATTTTCGATATCTACCTTTGCCGACGAAAGGCCTTATTCAAAAGAACAGTCGTGTAACCGCTCTTGTGAGAGGGATTCCCTTTACTAGGAACAAGTATTGCACAGGGTTTCTTTCGGGTAAACCCCTAATTTTTCCTTGAAAACACTGGTCCGGTCCAGCGATCGACCACTACATGTTGTGGTCCAGGCCCTCGCACGTCACAGAGACCACCACCGAAAGGTGGTGCGAGCTTCAGCCGGCCAATTCGTGTGGCATGTCGCGGTCTACCTGTATGGCCGGCGAAACCGAGCCATTCCCTTCGCGACTGAGCACGTGGTCGAGGGGAAGGCGAACGCTGTGAACCGACGGCGGCGGCGCGTGCAAGACACGCAGCAGCATGATCGCCGTCTCGCCGTCCCCGAGATTCCAGAATTCGTTGAATTGCTGAGAAAGTTGGAACACCTCTTCGAGATGTCGCTCGCCGGCGAGCTGCAAGAGGTCCGCCTCGTCCACGGCGAAGAGGAACACCGGCGAGGCCGGCTGGATGGCCAGCCCGTGCAGTTCGCAACTCAGCCAGAAGCGTTCCATCGCGGCACCGCCGCGCACGTACCAGGTCGGATCAGGTCTCGGGACGGTGATGAGCGCCAAGCCCGAACTCGACCCGACCGTTGCGCGCGTGCGCAGTCCGAGGGCCTGACCGGCGCGCCAGTCGGACAGGTGGCCCATCACGTCAGGACGACTCAACAGTTCCATTGCCGCGTACCCGCCCGCGTCCATCTCGAGCGTGCGCACGTCCAGCCCCTCTTCGAGCGAATCGCGTCCGGGCCAACGAAGCTCCGACAGCATCTCGCGGTGCACGGTGGGCAGCAGAAAGCGCATCCGATCGATATCACCGAGCATCGTCGCGCACGCGTCAATCCGGTCCCGATCAGTGATGAAGTGAAGGTTCGCGCCTTCGCGCTCCACACCCTGGGTCAGCTTCTGGATGGTCAACTGGTCAATCGGCTCGGGCTTGCCCATTCGTCGATTCGCGACCCGCGTGTGCAGGTGGTCGTTCAACGGCAGGATGCCGAGGTCGGTGGCGGTACCGAGCTTGAGCGTCGCAACGTGATGTGACGGTCGCCCTTCGGGAAAGAGCTTCACCGGCCCCAGCGTCTTCAACGTCGCGGCGGCGACACGCGCGTTGAACAAGGCAGCGCCAACCGCGACGTAGCTGCCGCGCAGCGCGACGTCCATGGTCGAGCTGCGTTCGGGAAGAACGAAGAAACGAACCTCGTCGTCAACTGCTTCGAAGCGCCAGGGCTGCACGTTGCCGCCCGAGGGAGCCCTTCGCGCCGCGTCGACGATGTGGTCGACCGGATCGTCGCTCACGAGGGGTGGGTCCTCCGGCGGCGGGATCAGCAAATCGGCTTGCGCCCCGTTGTCGACGACGACCGGCGCGAGACCCGCGAGGATCTCCTCGACGTCGAAACGAATCCGACCCGAGGGGAGGTCACCGGACAGACCAATGCGACGAACAGCGGCGGCGGCCGTCGCCGCGCCGAGGGTCACTTCGCTGCCGAGCTGCGGCCACGCGGTGATCGTCTGGCCAACTTCGAGCAGTGACGCTGCTCCACGCGAGGACGCCTCGCGCGGACCGATGAGACGCACGACGTACGGACCCTTCTCGGCGAGTGACAGACCCGCCAGGGCCGACGAGTCCATCTCGCCCAAAAGTCCGTGAAAAATCGGAAGATTTGGCTCGAGGTCGTAGCGCTCGACGTCGAGCACGCCACGATCACTCGTTTCCATCAGCACCGGAATCCTCCGCTCCCGGGCGGCCTCTCGAACGAGGAATTTCACGTCGAGCGAATCGCACTCTTCTATGACCAGATCGAGGCCTTCGAGAAACGCGCCGAGGTTGTCGGGACGTATCCCCTCGGGCACCACCACCACGCGAAGGTACGGATCGATCTCGGCGATTCGTCGCGCGGCGACGACGGCCTTGTTGACACCGAGATCGAGAACGCTCGCGGGAACGCGATTGAGATTGGAGAGATCGAGCGTGTCGAAATCGGCGACCCGGATTTCACCGGTGAGACCCTCCATGGCAAGCACGTGGGCGATGGAGTGACCAGCACTGAGACCGACGACGCCGACGCGAAGCGAACGCTGGCGCGCCTGTTCGGCCCGGGTCATCTTGTTGCGGTTTCGGTCGAGTCGCAAGGTCGTGAAGGCTCGAGGGGCGAGCAGGCGCACGACGGCGCGACGCCAGGGGTAGTACACCCAGCGTTGACCGTCCTCCATGAGAGCCTTGGTGGGCTTCGGGATTATCTGGGACAGTTGCTCGCGTTGTTCGTCGAGCCGGTCAATTACCTGCAGCGTCGGGTCCTCTCGCAAGACCCGCAGGATCTCGCGCTGGGATCTCGTCGCGACGTCCAGTACGAGGGGCCGCGCAGCCCTCGTTCGAGTCGACGCGGGTTCGATGGGACCCGTCGCCTGAAGAGCGGGACCACGTGAGAGTTGTTCGGCCTCGAGACGCAGCGCCTGTTGGTAGGGCGGCGTGCTGAGCTCGTGGCTCTTCGAGCGGTGGAACTCGATGGCGATGGTGCGATAGCGGTCGTCGGGGTAGGGCACCGACGTCGTGCCGACCATGCGTCCGCCGGTGACGATGCCGAACGGCAGCAAGGTGTCCGAGATCGCGGCGATGGCGAATTCGGCACCGAGAAAGTTCATCCCGTGCGTCGCCGCCCGAGATATCGCGGCGATGAGTCGGTGGCCGGTCGTCGCTTCGCCCTTGGACCAGGCACCCTTGATTTCCAGGGCACCGAGACGCACTTCTTGATCAATGAGTCGGGCGATGTCGTCGATCTCAGGCGACGATGACATCTCTTCGAGGATCGCGGCTTGGTAACTACCCTCGAGCGGACCGTGAAAGCGCATGCCGGCGACGGCCTGGCCGTCCGGGGCAAATCCGATGAAGAAGAGTGACACGTCGTGGCCGTCTTCGAGATCTTGTCGATGCAGCGTCCCTTCAAAGCCCCGGCCGCGATACTTGCCTTCAGCTTCGTTGAGGTACAGCGTCCACAGATCGGGCCGCTCCAAAGGATGGTGTCCTTCGAACCGGACTCCCGACGCCTGGTCGGTGAAACTCGCGCCGTAACGATATCGACGACCAACGGAGTTACCCACAACACACCTTTCCACTCGGCATTTTCGCACCGGTCACGAGTCCGGGGTTCCGCTTAGTTCTCCCCGAACTATAGTTTTCTGACGTGCAAAATTG
>JADGOK010000029.1 GCA_017882985.1 Acidimicrobiales bacterium | reverse complement strand
CGCCACCCAGTCATCGGTGCCGGTCATGGTCGACACGACCGAGACCAAGGTCGCGCGCCAGGCGCTGACGTGGCTCGGCGGCAAGGCCATCCTCAACTCCGTCAACCTCGAAGAGGGCGACGGACCGGGCACGCGACTCGACGGCTTCCTTTCACTCGCGGCCGAGTTCGGCGCGGCGGTCGTGGCGACGTGCATTGACGAAGAGGGCCAAGCACGCACCGCGGAGTGGAAGGTACGCGCCGCGCGAAACATCACCGAGCTCGCGGTCACTCGCTACGGACTTTCCGCGACGGACATCTTCATCGACGCGCTGGCGCTGCCGCTGTCGACGGGCATGGTCGAGTCGCGCCGCGACGGCATCGAGACCATCGAGGCGATCCGACGCATCAAGGACGAACTGCCGGGCGTGCGCACCATCCTCGGGCTCTCCAATATCTCCTTCGGACTCAACCCCGCGGCGCGCCAAGTCCTCAACAGCGTCTACCTGCACGAATGCGCCCAGGCCGGTCTTGACGCCGCGATCGTGCACGCCTCCAAGATCCTTCCGCTCAATCGGGTCGACGACGAGGCCCGTCGGGTCTGTCTCGACCTCATCTACGACCGCCGCAGCGAGGACTACGACCCACTGAAGGTCCTGCTCGGTCTCTTCGAAGGTGCCACGACGACGACGCTCTCTTCGGCGTCACTCGCCGAACTGCCTCTCAATGAACGCCTCCGGCGGCGCATCATCGACGGCGTGCGCGTCGAACTCGAAGCCGACCTCAACGAAGCAATGGAGGCCGGCACCACGCCGCTCGAGATCGTCAACGACATCCTCCTCGACGGCATGCGCGAAGTGGGCGACCTCTTCGCGAGCGGCGAGATGCAACTGCCCTTCGTGTTGCAGAGTGCCGAAACGATGAAGTCGGCCGTCTCGTATCTCGAGCCCTTCATGGAGAAGAGCGACCAGGGCGGACGCGGTCGGGTGGTGCTCGCGACGGTGAAGGGTGACGTCCACGACATCGGAAAGAACCTCGTCGACATCATCCTCACCAACAACGGCTACGAAGTCATCAACCTCGGCATCAAGGTCGGCATCAACGAGATGATCAGTGCCGTGCAGGACCATCACGCCGACGCGTTGGGCATGAGCGGGCTGCTCGTCAAGTCGACGCTCATCATGCGCGAGAACCTCGAACTGATGAACGAGCTCGGCATGTCGAAGGTTCCGGTGCTGCTGGGCGGCGCCGCACTCACGCGGACCTACGTGGAGCGGGACCTGCGCACCGTCTACGACGGGCGCGTCTTCTACGGCAAGGACGCCTTCGAAGGGCTGCGCGTGCTCGACCGTCTGGGTGAACTACGCCGCAGCGGCGAGGACGAGCCCGGCTACGGACGCGAGATCTCCGAGAAGAACGTGCAGCGTCGCTTTCGCGGCGAGAGCACCGAGGTCCCCGAAGGTCTGCCGTCACGCAGTCCCGAGGTCGATCAGGACAATCCCCTCTTCACGCCGCCCTTCCTGGGTAGCCGCGTCGCCAAGGGAATGTCCATCGATGAGATCAGTGACTATCTGAACCTGACGGCACTCTTTCGCAACCAGTGGGGTTACCGACCCGAGGACGGCGAGGACGACGCGGCGTTCAAGGAACGGGTCAGCGCGACCCTGCGCGAACAGCTCGGCATCGCCAAGCAGGGCGACCTCCTCATCCCCCAGGTGGTGTGGGGACACTTCCCCGTCGCCGCCGACGGCAACGAACTCATCGTCTACGCCGACGACTCGAGAGACGTCGAGACGACGCGCTTCACGTTCCCGCGCCAGCACCAAATGCCTTTTCTCTGCATCGCGGACTTCTTTCGACCCGTCGAGAGTCCCGACCGGGACTACGCCAGCTTCATGTTGGTCACCATGGGGTCGCGCGTCTCGGAGCGCTGCCAGGAACTCTTCAGCGAGAATCGCTATAACGACTACTTGATGCTGCACGGGCTTGGCGTCGAAATGGCCGAGGCGTTGGCCGAACTCTGGCACCGGCGTATCCGCGAGGAGTTGGGCTTCGCCGAAGAGGACGGACCGACACTTACCGGCCTCTTTCGCCAGCAGTACCGGGGCGGGCGCTACTCGTGGGGCTACCCGGCCTGTCCGGACCTAATGGACAACGCCAAGGTCGCCGACCTGCTCGGCGCCGATCGCGTCGGGGTCGTGGTCTCCGAAGGATTCCAACTGCACCCCGAACAGACGACCGACGCGATCATCTGCCACCATCCGATGGCCAAGTACTTCGTCGCCTAGAACGACGCGCCACCGATTAGGCGAGCGATTTGGCGCACGCGAGCACGGCCCCGGCAAAGGCCTTCCAACCGTTGGTCCACTGCTTCTGATTCTTGGCGATGTACGTGCCCAGCGCCTTCAGGTTCTTCTGACTGGCCTCATACTTCAAGATCGTGACCAACTCGTTGAGCACTTTCTTGGTCTTGGCGTTGGGTGCCTGCGACGCCAACTTCTTGTAGAACGGCAGGTTGGCCTTGGCCCACGCGGGGTACGCGTTGTAGTTGGTCCCGGTCGGCGGGGTCCCTTTGAACGAGTAGATCGACGTGCAGAACGCGCTCGGACTGGCGTAGCGCAGCGTCGTTGCTCCGCTGGTGGGCACTGCCACACCCAGTGAAACCATCATTACTGCGGCCGCGAGCGTCCCGGCGAAGGCCGTACGCGACGTGGTAATCATCCGTCTGGTTCGAGTACTCAAGGTGGGTCTCCTAGGTCTAGGGAGCCTTCACCGCTCTGATGCGGCAACGGTTTGCTGTCAACGTCTCCTCGGCGAGGAACAACTGCTTTCTACCAGATGGACACCTGGTCGTCCAGCACCGCGACACAACAATCGCAAAACTGGCCACCCGACGAAGGTCGCGACGGGCTGATCAGCGTCGAGACGGGGCCGCGACGGGCGTTGCCTCGCTCAGCGCCTCGCGGGCGTGATAACTCGACCTCGTGAGCGGGGAGGCCTGCACGTGCGCCAGCCCCAGGCGCCGACCGCGCTCGGCGAGGTCCACGAACTCCGCCGGCTCCCACCAACGCGCGACCGGCAGGTGCTGCTGCGTGGGGCGCAGGTACTGACCGATGGTGGCGATCGAGACGCCGACGGCGGCCATATCGGCGAGCGTCTCTTCGACTTCGTCGGCACTCTCACCCAGTCCCACCATCAGACCCGACTTCGTCGTGAGACCCGCCGCCGCGCTGCGCGCCAGCACCGTCAGCGAGCGCAGGTAGCCCGCGCTCGGGCGCACCGCGCGTTGGAGCCTGGCGACCGTCTCGACGTTGTGGTTCATGACGTCGGGGGCTGCGTCGATGATCAACTGCAACGACGCGGGGTCGCCCTTCAAGTCGCTGGTCAACACTTCCACGTTGGTCTCGGGGGCACGCTCTCGAATCGCGCGCACGGTCCGCGCGATCGCACCCGCCCCGCCGTCAGCGAGGTCGTCGCGCGCGACGCAGGTGATGACCGCGTGGTGCAGACCGAGTCGAACGACCGCTTCGGCGACCCGATCGGGTTCGCTCGGGTCGAGCGGCAGTGGTTTACGCGTGTCGATGAGGCAGAAGCCGCAGGCGCGCGTGCAGCGCTCGCCGTTCACCATGAAGGTGGCCGTGCCCGATGCCCAGCACTCGAAGATGTTGGGACAGCCCGCCTCCTCACAGACCGTGACGAGACGCAGGTCCTCGGTGAGCGTGCGCAGGGACTGGAACTCGTTGCCCATGTGCGCCTCGATGCGCAGCCACTGCGGCTTTCGCGAGTGCAGGGGCACGCCCGCGTCGGGATCGACGCCGGCCTTTCGCAGTCGCCGCAGCAACGGCCGTTCGGCACTGGTGGTAGCCGCACTGCGGTCCACGCGCGCCACCCTGGCGTTGCCACCCAGGCGTGCCTCGAGCTCAACCCCGAGGCGTTCTTCGACCTCGAGTGAGGTGACGTTGAGTCCGAGCGACTGCAGAGAAGCGACGGGCTTGTCGGGAATGCCGCACGGCACGATCGCGGCGAATCCACTGAGGTCGATGTCGACGTTGAGCGCGACTCCGTGCAGGGTCCGCCGGTGACCCGCGTCGTTGCGCTCGGTGCGCACGCCGACGGCGGCGATCTTTGAGGGTCGACCCTTGACGTCCGCCCACACGCCGGGATACCCCTCGAGGCGGTCAACGACACCAAGGCGACCATCGGGGTCAAAACTGCGCACCGTCACGATGACCGCGTCTTCGAGTCGAGTGACGTGCAGCTTGCCCGCCGAGGGATCGTCGGGCACCGTGACCACAGCCCACGCGACGACCTGGCCGGGGGCGTGGTAGGTCACGTCACCACCGCGGTCCGCGTCGATCACGACGGCGTCGAGCGACTCGGGTGGCACCAGGAAGTGCTCGTCGAGCGTGCGGATTCCCTTGGTGTAGGTGGGCGGATGCTCGAAAAGCAGGACGTAATCGTCTGGCGACCCCAACAAGGCTCGCTGAAAGTCGTTCGCCTCGGCGAAACTGATGCGGCCCAGGTGTCGTCGGCGCAGCATTTAGTGCTCGCTCTCCAGGTCCAGACCGGCGAGCAACTCGCCCACACGTTCGAGGTAGCCCGTCGCGGCGAACGGCTCACAGACCCGGTGGTCGAAGGTGAGAGCGAGCACGAGGCGACGACCCACCGCAATCGACGTCGTGCCGTTCACGTTCACGACGACGGGGACTTGGCGCACCGCGCCGATCGACAGCACCGCGACTTCTGGTTGGATGATTATCGGCTCGCTCCAGAGCGTGTGCTCGCTCGCTGGACCCATGATCGTGAACGTGCCGCCCATCAAGTCATCGGTCGTCAGGCGGTGCGACAGCACGCGTTCGCCCAGTTCACTGACTCGTCGCGCGAGTGCGCGAAGGGTCAGTCCGGCGGCCGCGTGGACAACGGGCACCAACATGCCGTCGTCAGCGACGACGCGCATGAAACCGAGGTTGACCGTTCGGTGGACAACGAGTTCGTCGCCGGCGAACGTGGCGTTCAGGAATTCGAATTCGCCGAGTGCACGAACCGCCGCGAGGCTCACCACCATTTCGTCGGTGATAGCGACACCGTCACGCGTCGAACGGCCGAGGGTTTCGAGTTCGTCAAAGATGGCGCCGTCGATCTCGATCGCGACAAAACCGTGCGGCGTACTCTGGAACGACGACGTCATGTGTTGACCCATGCGGCGCCGTCCGTTGGAGAGCGCCACGACTATTTCGTCAGTCGGACCGTTGGCGACGGCTCGCTCAGCGTCGCGTCGAGTGATCGAACCTCCGGGACCCGACCCGCGAAGTGTCGACGGCTCGACGCCGCCGTCGGCGAGGATGCGCCGCACGACGGGTGAGACCACGACACCATTCACCGCGACTTCCTCAACCGCTAGCGTCGCCGGAGCAGTGTGTGCCGGCGGCGGCGATGGGAGTGCGTCTGTAGTCTCAGAACTCGTTGTCGGAGCTGACGAAACGGGTGCGCCGACAGCGTTCTCGTCAATCACCGCCACTCGCGAGCCGGTCTGGACCGTGTCGCCTTCTTCAGCGAGAATCTCGGTCAGCACGCCGGCGGCCGGTGACGGCATCTCGGAGTCCACCTTGTCGGTGGAGACCTCGAAGAGCGGTTCGTCGCGCGCGACGGTGTCACCAACCTTCTTGAACCACTGGGTGATGATGCCTTCGGTGACCGATTCACCCAGCGACGGAAGCGTGACGTCAGCCAACGTGCAGTCCTCGCCCGGCGAGCGCGAGCAGCGTCTCACCGAACGTTTCGGACAACGACGGGTGCGGTTGGATGAGTGCGGCCGCCTCTTCGGCGGTTGCCTCCCAGTTGACCGCGAAGTAACCCGCACCGAGCTGCTCGGTGACCCAGGGTCCGGCCATGTGCACGCCGAGGATCTGTCCGGCGGTGCCGTCGGGTCGCTTCTCGGCGACGATCTTCACGACGCCCTCCGTGTCACCAATGATCTGCGCGCGACTGTTGCCACCGAAGGGGTCCTTCTTCACGACGACCTCGTAGCCCTTCTCCTTGGCGGCCGCTTCGGTCAACCCGCAGAACGCGACCTCGGGGTTTGAGTAGATCGCCCAGGGCACGCGGTCGTAATCGACGGGCACGACGGGCTCACCCAAAATTGTCTTGATCGCGACGATCGCCTCGGCGAATCCGACGTGGGCCAGCTGGGGCGTGTTCGCAACCACGTCGCCAACCGCGTAGACGTTCGGGTTGGCGGTGCGCTGGTAGCCGTCCGCGACAACGAAGCCCCGGTCGTTGATCTCGACGTTGGTGCCTTCGCCGAGCAGTGCCTCGGTACGGGGACGGCGGCCGACCGAGAGCACGACCATGTCGACCTTCACGTCGTCGCCACCGTCGATGAGGATCGTGGTCGAACCCTTCTTGGGCGTGTGCCCGGTCACCGTGACGCCGGCGCGCACCTCAATGCCGCGCTTCTTGAACGCACGCTGCATCACGTTCACGACTTCGGCGTCACAGCCGGTGAGGATCGTGGGAAGGCTTTCGAGGATGGTCACCTTCGTGCCCATGTCGGCGAGCATCGACGCGAACTCACAACCGATCGCGCCGCCACCGATCACCGCGGCGGTCGCGGGCAGCACCGAGAGGTCGAGGAACTCGTCGGACGTGACAACGATCGTGCCGTCGACGTCAAAGCCGGGCAGCGTTCGCGGCACCGAACCGGCCGCGAGGATGACGTTCTTTCCTTTGGCGACGACACCGGCGTCGGTGCCCTCGAGCACCTCGACCGTCTGGTCGGCGTCGAGGCGAGCGGTGCCCTCGAAGACCGTGATTTTTCGTCCCTTGATAAGACCCGACAGTCCCTTGTAGAGACGGTCGACGATCTCGTTCTTGCGCGCCTGGCTGACCGCGAAGTCGACCGCCACGGACTTCGCGGTGATGCCGAAGGCCGCCGAGTGCTCGATGGTGCGGCGCACGTGCGCGGTCTCCAAGAACTCCTTGGCGGGAACGCACCCGCGGTGCAAGCAGGTGCCACCCACCTTGTCGCGCTCCACGAGCGCGACGCTGAGACCGGCGGCGGCTCCGTAGAGGGCCGCGGCGTAACCGCCGGGTCCTCCGCCGATTACGACAACATCGAACTGCTGGACCTCATTAGCCACGGGCTATCCCTTCCATCACTACACGAGAGAAAACATAGAAATCCTAATGTTTCTTCGCACGACCCGTCGCGGGCCTACCTACGAGTGCTGACCGTGTTGCAGGTCCGCGGCCTCGGTGGCGAGGGTGTCGACGAAGTCGTTCATTACGTCGCCCGAATGGCCCTTCACCCACGAAAAGGTAATCGCGCGCGGGCTGTTGAGCGCCAGTTCGAAGAGCTCTTCCCACAGGTCACGATTGGCGACCGGTTGGCCCTGGGAGTTCTTCCACTTCCTGCGAAGCCAGCCCACGTGCCATTTGTCCTGAAAACACTTGACGACGTAGGTCGAGTCGCTGACGATCTCGATGGGGCCTTCGGGGTTCTCGCGCAGCGCCTCGATGACCGCGCGTACTTCCATTCGTTGATTCGTCGTGTGCGCGTCACGACCACTCGCGTACTCCTCGTACCCGCACGCCCACGCCCAACCGCCCGGTCCCGGGTTACCGCGGCACGCGCCGTCGGTATGAATTCTTTTCATAGTTGAC
>JADGOK010000028.1 GCA_017882985.1 Acidimicrobiales bacterium | reverse complement strand
GAGGACCGGCTCACTCCCACTCAATGGTGCCCGGCGGCTTGCTCGTGACGTCGAGCGCGACGCGGTTCACGCCCTCGACCTCTCGAATCAACCGGTTCGCGATCGCCTCGATCACGTCGTAGGGCAAGCGCGCCCAGTCGGCGGTCATCGCGTCATCACTGGTGACGGCGCGGATGATGATGGGGTACGCGTAGGTTCGTCCATCTCCCATGACGCCCACAGTACGCACGGCCGGTAACACTGCGAAACTCTGCCAGAGTTCGCGGTAGAGACCGGCCTTCTTGATCTCGTCGACGACCACGTGGTCGGCGTTGCGCAAGATCTCCGCGCGTTCTCTGGTGACCTCGCCCACGATGCGCACGCCGAGTCCCGGACCCGGAAAAGGCTGGCGCCACACGATCTCCGACGGCAGCCCCAACTCTTCGCCGACGTGACGCACCTCGTCCTTGAACAGGTTGCGCAGTGGCTCGACCAGTTCGAAGGAGACGTCATCGGGCAGTCCCCCCACGTTGTGGTGGCTCTTGATGTTGGCGGCGTGACCCGATCCCGACTCAATGACGTCGGGATAGAGAGTGCCCTGGACCAAGAAGCGCGGTCCGCTGTCGCCCGCGCCAAGTTCACGCGCCACCGCTTCGAACTCCCGGATAAAGAGCTCACCGATGATCTTGCGCTTCGCCTCGGGGTCGGTGACACCGGCTAACGCGTCAAAGAACCGGTCCTGGGCCTTCACGTGAATCAACTCAACGCCGAACTGACGAGTGAAGGTCTCCTCGATCTGGTCGCCTTCGTTCTTTCGCATCAGTCCGGTGTCAACGAAGACGCAGGTCAACTGTTTGCCGACCGCCTTGGTCACGAGCGCGGCCGCGACGGCCGAGTCCACGCCGCCCGACAGCGCGCAGAGGACCTTCTCGCTACCGACCTGGGTGCGAATCACGCGGACCTGGTCTTCGATGATCGACGTGTTGGTCCAGGTCCCGGGGATCCCGGCGACGTGGTGCAAGAAGTTGGCGAGCAGTTCCTGACCGCGTTCGGTGTGAGCGACCTCGGGGTGAAACTGCACGGCGACCAGACGGCGCGACGAGTCCTCCATCACCGCGACCGGTGCCTCGGGCGACGACGCAGTGACCGTGAAGCCGTCGGGGGCCCTCGCGATCGCGTCACCGTGGCTCATCCAACAGATCGTCTCGTCGGGCCACTCGTCCATCACTGCCGACGGGCCGCGTCGTGAGAGCTGCGTCCGTCCGTATTCCCCAGCGCCGGTGCGCGCTACCTCGCCGCCCAACTGCAGGGCCATGAGCTGGGCGCCGTAACAGATCCCGAGTATGGGTACGCCGAGTTCGTAGATCGCGGCGTCGAGCGACGGCGCGGGATCTTCGTAGACGGACTTCGGCCCACCGGACAAGATAATCGCCGCCGGCGCCTTCGCCCGTACCTCGTCCGCACTAATGGTGCTCGGAACGATCTCGGAATACACGTGCGCTTCGCGTACGCGTCGGGCGATGAGTTGGGCGTACTGAGCCCCGAAGTCAACGACAAGAACGCTGGTCAATGTCCCATGCCGACGCCCTGGGAACGCTGCAGTTGCTTTCCTTCAGTCTGCAGCGAGGGGGCCAGCATGATCTCCGCCTTCTGGAATTCCTTCAGCGTCTCGTAGCCGCACGTCGCCATCGACGTGCGCAGCGCGCCAAAGAGATTCAGTCGACCGTCGTTCTCGTGCGCCGGTCCAAGGAGGATCTCCTTCAACGAACCACGGACCTGCGTGCGAACGCGCGTGCCACGCGGCAGCGTCGGGTGAAACGTCGCCATGCCCCAGTGGAATCCGCGCGCGGGCGCCTCGAAGGCGCTCGTGAGCGGTGAACCGATCATCACCGCGTCGGCGCCACAGGCGATGGCCTTGGCGATGTCGCCGCCCTTGCTCATGCCGCCGTCGGCGATGACGTGCACGTAGACACCCGTCTCGTCGAGGTGGCGCATGCGCGCGCCGGCGACGTCAGCGATAGCGGTCGCCTGAGGAACACCAATGCCGAGCACCGCGCGCGACGTGCAGGCGTTGCCCGGCCCGACGCCCACCAGCACGCCGGCGGCGCCGGTGCGCATGAGGTGCAGTGCGGCCTGGTAGCTCGCGCAACCACCAACGATCGTCGGGATCTCGAACTCGCGGATGAACTTCTTCAGATTGAGCGGCTCGGCGGTCTTCGAGACGTGCTCGGCGGACACGACAGTCCCTTGGATCACGAGGATGTCGAGGCCGGATTCGGCGATGGTGGCGGCCATCCAACCGGTGCGCTGTGGCGTGACCGACCCGGACGTCACGATACCGGCGCTCTTCATCTCGGCGATGCGCGCGGCGACGAGTTCAAGCTTGATCGGCTCCAGGTACATCTGCTGCATTCGTGCAGTTGCCTTGTCGTCGTCGAGTTCACGGATCTCGTCGAAGAGGGGCGTCGGGTCCTCGTAGCGAGTCCAGAGTCCTTCGAGATTCAGTACGCCGAGCCCTCCGAGGCGGCCGATCTCAATCGCGGTCGTGGGCGACACGGCGCCGTCCATCGCCGAACCGAGCAGCGGCAACTCGAACTTGTAGGCGTCGATCTGCCACGAGATATCGACGTCCTCGGGGTCACGAGTTCGACGAGAAGGAACGATCGCTATGTCGTCAAAACCGTACGCCTGTCGCGCCGATTTATAGATGCCGATCTCTACTTCCGCCATGTGGGCCTCCGCCGTTTAGAAACTGCACTCCAGATTTGGAGGTGCGATACCTCCAATCTACCGGACGGACCTAGCCCCACACTCGGTGCGCGCCGGGCCATTCGACACCGGTCACGAGACAGAGCAGTTCGGTGAGTACTCGGGCGGTGGCGCCCCAGATGAGGTCTTCGGGGACACGGTAGAAGTAAATCGGGAAGTAGCCGTCGGCGTCGGCACCGGGACGCGGCTCGCTTCGACGCCACCGTTCCTCGGCGAACGAGCCGTCGGACAGCAACTCGCTGAGCGAGATCGTAAAGGCCCGATCGACCTCAGCGGGGTCCGCCGTCAGGGTCGGTCGCTCGCTCAGGAGTCCCACGACGGGCCATATCGCCGAACTCGAGGAGAACGTGACGATGGGGCTCAACCACCCGATCGGCAGTACCCGCACGGGCTCGAGCCCTACTTCTTCATTCGCTTCGCGCAGCGCCGTCTCGACAGGGGTTTCGCCGGCTTCACTGCGACCGCCGGGAAGGGCAATCTCACCCCGGTGGTGCCGCAGTTCCAACGACCGGCGCGTCAGGATGACGTGCGCCTCGCCTTCCTCCTCAAAGAGCGCTACTAACACCGCAGACCGGCGAGTGACCGGGCGTTGGGGACCGCCGATGACGAGGGCCACCTCCACCGGATCTCCGGGCACGGGTGCGACGTCAAGATGACGCTCGCTCGATCGCAACCGTTCTTCGACCCGCTCGAGCGTCACTCCTTGGCGCTTCTCCCGACTCAACAGTGACCAAAGGGGCCGGACCGCCAGCCATGACGTGTTCCGGCTCGGGTATCGACTGGGGGTACGCGTGACCCTCGAATCGCGATGGCCCCTCAACGTTGCGCACCATCGTTTCTCCCGTAGGCTGGCGTTTCAATTTGTTCGACTCAATTTTACCCCCCCGTCTCGAATTCAGGAGAATGTCGCCATGAAGACCCTCGCCCGCTTGAGCGTTCGACGCCGCTGGTACGTACTGATCGCGTGGATCGTCCTGTTCCTCGGCATCAACATCGCCTCGCAAAGCCTGGGGTCAGCGTTTGCCAACACCTTCAGCTTGCCGGGCACGAACTCCACGCACGCCTACGCGCTACTCGCCAAGGTGAAGGGCCTCGGGGGCGACGCCGATCAGATCGTGTTCCATACGACCACTGGCACCGTCGAAGCACGGCAGGCGACGATCGACCAGATGCTCGCGAAAGTCGCCGAGCTCCCGAAGGTCGCGAGCGTCACGTCACCGTTCTGCGCGAGCAGTGGCTTCTGCCTGGGTGCCACGCAGGTCAGTAAGGACCGGACCATTGCCTACGCGGTGGTGCACTTCACCAAGCAGTCGTTCGCGTTGACCAAGAGCCAGATCAAGGCCGTGGAGGTGGTCGGCGAGTCGATTCGTTCAAAGACGCTGGACGTCCAATTCGGCGGCAACGCATTCGGCCAGCTGGACGCGCCGTCTGGTAGCCCGGGCGAGATCCTCGGCCTTATCGCCACCGCCATCGTCCTCTTCCTCGCCTTCGGCTCACTCCTCGCGATGCTGTTGCCTCTCGGCGTTGCGTTGTTTGCCCTTGGCGTCGCGCTGGCGGCGACGACGCTACTGAGTCACGGCATCACCATTGCGCAGTTCGCTCCGATTCTCGGATCACTGATCGGACTGGGCGTGGGCATCGACTACGCGCTGTTCATCGTGACGAGGAGTCGCCAGGGCTTGAAACGCGGACTCAGCGTCGAAGAGTCCGTCGTCACTGCGATCGACACCTCGGGCCGAGCCGTGCTCTTTGCTGGCTCGACGGTCTGCATTGCGTTACTGGGAATGTTGGCACTGCGACTCTCGTTCCTCAACGGCGTCGCTATTTCAGCGACGCTGACGGTCGCGATCACCATGCTCGCGTCACTCACGCTCCTGCCCGCACTGCTCGGCTTCCAGAAGCACCGCGTCTTGAGTCGTCGTGAGCGGCGCCTCTTGGCCGCCAATGGTCCCGAGCCGATCGTGGTCGAGGGGGGATGGTGGCGCTGGGCCCAGTTCGTCGCCCGTCACCCTCGTATGCTGAGCGTTGGTGCGTTGGCACTCATCGCCATCATTTCGATCCCGCTCTTCTCACTGCATCTCGGAAGCTCTGACCAGGGCTTGAACCCGCCGAGCACGACGACGCGCCAGTCCTACGACCTCTTGGCGAAGGGATTCGGACCTGGCTTCAACGGTCCCCTGACGATCGTGGGCGCTATCAAGTCCCCCGCGGACCTCTCGGCGATGCAGCGACTCGACCGGTCGCTCCAGGGTAAGCCCAACGTCGACGCCGTACAGCCACTCTTTCCCGTCGCTGGTGGCACGGTCGGCATCATCAGCGTGATCCCCAAGACGAGCCCTCAGGACGTGGCGACGTCCCAGCTGATCACCGCGTTGCGCGACAAGTACATTCCCGCCGCCACTGCGACGACCCACACGGCGATCTACGTGGGTGGCATCACAGCGATTTTCGATGACTTCGCGACCGTGCTCAGCAGCAAGATTCCGCTCTTTGTGGGCGTGATCGTGTTGCTCGGGTGTCTGTTGTTGATGGTCGCGTTTCGTAGCGTGCTCATTCCCGTCGTCGCGGCAGTGATGAACCTGTTCGCCGCGGCCGCGTCGTTCGGTCTCGTCGTCGCGGTCTTCCAATGGGGTTGGGGCAGTTCGCTCATCAGCGCGGGAGTCGGTCCGGTCGAGTCGTTCCTGCCGATCATCATGATCGCCATTCTGTTCGGACTTTCCATGGACTATCAGGTGTTCTTGGTGTCACGAATGCACGAGGAGTGGCTCAATACCAACGACAACGAAGAGGCCATCGTTCGTGGACAGGCCAACACCGGGCGCGTCATTACCGCGGCGGCACTGATCATGATCTCAGTCTTCTTCTCGTTCGCCTTCGGTGGCGAGCGCATCATCGCCGAGTTCGGCATTGGTCTCGGTGGCGCGGTCATGATGGACGCGTTCATCTTGCGCACCATCCTCGTTCCGGCGCTGATGCACACCATTGGCAAGGCCAACTGGTGGATGCCACGTTGGCTCGATCGAGTAGTGCCCCGCGTCGCCGTCGAGGCGACGAGCGACGAGGCGGCGGTTGGCGCCAACGCCTGACGGCGGTCGCGGAAAGCTAGAGGGAGTTCGACGCCTGCGAACCGGGACTCGACTCCTGTCGAGACCTCCGTCGTGCGATCTTCACGTAAAAATCTCGGGCGGCTTCGGGCGTCAAGTCCAAGAACGACGAACCTGACGTGATGATCTGACCGACCGAGGCGGACCAAAAGACGGCCGTCAATGCCGATGCATCCATTTCGGGATCAATCCATCCGAGGCGTTTCGCCCCTTCGGTGAGTTCGATCCACCTCGTGAACTGAATATCGAGAAGGTCACAGAAGTGACGCTGCGCGAATGGATCAGACCAGATGTCGAGCAACGTCTTGACGATGCCCCATTTTTCGCCGGACTGCCCTGATCCCCACGCGAGCGCCATGTTCTCTTCAACGGCGGTCCAGAAAGCGTTCTCATCCTCATCGGTGACGGCCAACTCAACGCGCAACAACACCAGGTGGAGCGGTTCGACCATTGCGAAGTAGTTCAGCATCTGCGCTTCGGCAATCAATTGCGAGCGTGAGTCGAAATAGCGGTTGATCGAGACCACGTCGACGTTGGTGCGCTTGGACAGTTCGTCGAAGCGGAACGTCGCGCTGCCGTTCTCCTTGATCATCTCCGCGGCAACCACGAGGATGTTGCGTCTGTTAAATGGGTCGTCCGATTTCATCCTCACTACTCTATTCAATGTCTGGAACACCTTCGCGCCTCTCGCGGGCGTCCCACGACTGCGCTTGGCGCGCGAGTCCGTCAGGAGTCAGCGCGACCATGGCGGGAGTTGGCGAGTCACCATCGCGACAGGCCAACCGCGATGGTGCTGCGCAGTCGGCGCCACTGCCCGGCGCCTTCAATTCCAAGGGCTGCCATACTCTCAAAGAGACGCACAGTCCTGGCGTTCGAAGAAGAGGGCAACGACGATGGGATCAAAGGGTAAGTCGCACAAGATCCGCCAGACTCACCAGTTCCCTCGATCGACGCGTAGCGCGCCCGAGCCGCCGGGCGGTTGGCCGTCGGCCGGTTCGGGCTACGAGCCCGATCCCTTCAGTCCGGCGGGCTCGTGGGCCCAAGCCGCCAGGTTCGTCGACGCCCTGGACCGACGCGTCAGCCGGAAGGTCACCGTGCCGCTCACCATTCTCTTGATCGTGCTGCTTTTGCTCGGACTCTTCGGATAGCGACACCCGCGTGGTCGCTGTCACAACGATTCGGGCTCCCAAACGAAGATTCCGGGCCCGAAGGCCCGGAATCTTCAAAACCCTGTGGACGAACCACGGCTACATCATGCCGCCCATACCGCCCATGCCGCCGTCGCCACCGGGGGTGCCCGCGGGCTCGGGCTTGTCAGCGACGATCGCCTCGGTCGTGAGCAGCAGCGCCGCGATGGACGCGGCGTTCTGCAACGCGGAGCGCGTCACCTTCGCGGGGTCGATGACGCCCGCCTTGACGAGGTCCTCGAGCTCACCGGTCTCGGCGTTCAGTCCAACCGAGCCCTTGGCGTCGGCCACCTCGCGCACCTTGACGGCACCCTCGAAACCGGCGTTCTGGGCGATGAGACGCAACGGCGCCGACAGCGAGTTGGCGACAATGCGCGCGCCCGTCGCCTCGTCACCGGTCAACGTCTCGATCAACTTGTCGACGGCCTTACGCGAGCGAACGAGTGCGGTGCCACCACCGGCCACAATTCCCTCGTCAATCGCCGCACGGGTCGCACTGAGTGCGTCTTCGATGCGGTGCTTCTTTTCCTTCAGTTCGATCTCGGTTGCGGCGCCGACCTTGACGACCGCGACCCCACCGGCGAGCTTGGCGAGGCGCTCTTGGAGCTTCTCGCGGTCCCAGTCC
>JADGOK010000027.1 GCA_017882985.1 Acidimicrobiales bacterium | reverse complement strand
GGGCGAGGGCGGTGGCGACGTCGCGACGCTGGTGCCGACGACCATTGACCCCGACGTCCTCTGGTCCTGCACCACGTGCGGCAGCTGCGTCGAACAGTGCCCGGTCGACATCGAGCACGTCGACGCCATCATCGACATGCGTCGCTACGAGGTGCTGATGGAGTCGCGCTTTCCCACTGAAGCGGGTCTCTTGCTGCGAAACCTCGAGAATCAAGGTGACCCGTGGGGTCTCGGATCCTCCAAGCGCACCGAGTGGCTCTCGGCGCTCGACTTCGAGGTGCCGATCGTCGACGGACCGATTCCCGACGACATCGAGTACCTCTACTGGGTGGGCTGTGCCGGTTCGCTCGACGAGCGCGGACGCAAGCAAGTGGAGTCGACGGCTCGAATGCTCCACCGGGCCGGCGTGACGTTCGCGATCCTCGGACCGCGCGAATCGTGCACCGGTGACCCCGCACGGAGAATGGGCAATGAGTATCTCTTCCAGGAGATGGCCAAGGCCAACATCGCGACGTTGAACGAAGTGGGCGCGAAGAAGATCGTCGCGAGTTGTCCGCACTGTTTTAACACCATGAAGAACGAGTACCCCGACCTGGGTGGCGACTACGAGATGATCCATCACGCCCAGCTCCTGAGTCATCTGGTCACCTCGGGTCGCCTGGTGCCCGGCGTTGCCTACAACGGCACGGTCACCTACCACGACCCGTGCTACCTCGGTCGGCACAATCGCGTCTTTGACGAGCCGCGCATCGTGCTCGACGCGATCCCGGGCGTCACGCAGATCGAGATGGGGCGCTGTCGCGAGAAGGGCTTCTGCTGCGGCGCCGGTGGCGCGCGGATGTGGATGGAAGAGAACATTGGCAAGCGCGTGAACATGGAGCGCGCCGACGAGGCGCTCGGGACCGGCGCCGACGTCGTCTCGACCGCCTGTCCGTTCTGCATGATCATGCTCGACGACGCCGTCAAGGCGAACGGCCGCGGCGATGACGTGTCAGTTCTCGACATCGCGCAACTCGTGGAGCGCTCGTTGCTCGCGCCCGTCGGTCCGGTGAGTGCGAGCGACGCCGGCGCCGCGTCGTAGTTCACATTCTGGAAACACGTCGCTAACGATTACGAAATCCTCGGTTGGCACACTGGTGCCAACAAACTGAGGTCAACGACGCCCTCTCCTAGTAATTAAAAGGAGTGGACGTGCTCTACGCAGCGAACATCCCCTATCCGAGTTGGTTGAATCCAGCGGACAACACGTGGCAGCTCACGGCCGCCACTTTGGTGGGGCTCATGAGTCTGCCCGGACTGGCCGTGCTGTACGGCGGTCTCGTGCGCAAGAAATGGATCGTCAACACCATGTTGATGGTGTTCGCGGGCTTCTCCGCGACGCTGGTCGTGTGGATGCTCTGGGGCTACAACTTGGCCTTCGGTCCGCTCTCGCACTTCGGTTCCACGGGCTCGTTCTGGAGCGGTTTCATTGGCCACTTCACCCCGTTGTCGACCTCTGGCGCAGAACAGGGTCAGGCAGTGTCGGGAGCGAACACACTGATTCCCTTCCACTTCTCGACCGCAACGCTCGCGTACTTCCAGTTCGTGTTCGCCGCGATCACGCCGCTGCTGTTCCTCGGTGGCCTCGTCGGACGACTCAAGTTCAAGGCGTGGTTGCTGATCGTCCCGCTGTGGATCACGATGATCTACTGCGTAAACGCGGCGCTGCTCTGGGGCGGCGGGTTCTTCTCCCAGAAGGGTGCCGTTGACTACTCGGGTGGCTACGTCATCCACTTGAGCGCCGGGGTCGCGGCCTTCGTCGGTGCGGCGATTCTCGGACCTCGTCGCTGGCAGGACCGAGAAAACGCCTTCCCGAGCAACCTGATGATGGTGGCGGTCGGCGCGGGTATCCTCTGGCTCGGTTGGAACGGCTTCAACGGTGGTGACCCGTTCTACGCGGGCGCCGACGCGGCCAGTGCCGTGCTTAACACCAACGTCGCTACCGCGGTCGGTGTGCTCACCTGGTTAATGATGGACATGTTCTTCTCCAAGCAGAAGAAGGCGACGTTCCTCGGTGCCATCAACGGAATGCTCTGTGGACTCGTGGCGATCACGCCCAGCGCGGGCTGGGTGAACGGTGTCGGCGCCATCTGCGTCGGCCTTATCTCCTCGACGCTCGTCTGGATCGCCTGGAACTACCTCTCCAAGGTTCGCCCCTTCTCCAAGGTCGACGACGCCATGGGCGTCGTGTACACCCACGGCTTCGCGGGACTCATCGGTGGACTACTCGTCGGTGTATTGGCCGATCCGAGCATGACCCAGTACGGTGTGCCAGGTGCGCACTACAAGGGCGCGGGAGGGTTCTCGGTCGGAGGTTGGTTCTTCACCCATTCGTTCCACCAGCTGTGGGAACAGTTCCTCGCCGCCTTGTGGATCATTGGCTACACCGCGGTGGGCACCGCCGTGGTCTTCTATATCGTGAAGTTTGTGTTAGGTGGTCTCCGTGAAACCGAAGAAGTCTTGGCCATCGGTGACCTCGCCATTCACGAGGAAGAGGCCTTCCCGGAGCCAACCTTCGGTGAGCCCGTGGGGACCCCCAGCCACATGCACAGCGACAACGTCTAAGGAGTAGATGATGAAATTAGTTACCGCAGTTGTGAAGCCATTCAAACTTGACGAAGTCAAAGTAGCGGTCCAGGCGGTCGGGGTGACGGGCATGACCGTCAGCCAGGTTCGAGGGTTCGGCCGTCAAGGTGGGCACATCGAGATCTACCGCGGACGCGAATACGAGTTCGACTTCGTGGACAAGATCCGCATCGAGATCGCGTGCACCGATGAGCAGGTCGAGAGCGTGCTCGACGCGATCGTCACCGCGGCGCGCACCGACACCGTCGGTGACGGCAAGGTGTGGGTCACTGACATCGAACGCGTGGTGCGCGTGCGCACCAATGAACGAGGTCCCGAAGCGCTGTAACTCAGCCGGCCTGGCGCGCGACGGCTTCGGCCGCCGCCGCCGCGGCCGCGGGGTCGCCGAGGTAGTCGGCCTCGAGGACGTTCAGTTCCTCGTCGAGTCGTACGCGATAGGGGATGCCGGTCGGGATCTCCAGCCCGGCGATCTCGTCCTCGGCGATCTGCTGAAGGACCATGCGCAGCGCGCGGATCGAGTTGCCGTGGGCGACCACGATGACCCCGCCGCCGCGCACGGACTCCTTTCGCAAGTCCTCGACGATCACCTCGCTGAAGTAGGGCGTGACCCTGGCGACGACGTCCTTCAGACATTCAGTCGCCGGGATGAACTCGTGCGGCACGTCGCGGTAGCGCGGGTCCAGGGCGCTGGAGCGCTCGTCACCCTCGGGCAGCGGTGGCGGTGGCACGTCGTAACTGCGCCGCCAGAGCTTCACCTGTTCTGCGCCGAACTGCTCGGCGGTCTCCTTCTTGTTCTTGCCCGTCAAGTCGCCGTAGTGGCGCTCGTTGAGACGCCAACTGCGCTGCACCGGGAGCCAGGAGCGCTTCGCCGTATAGAGGGCAATATCGGCCGTCCGGATGGCTCGGGTCAGCACCGAGGTGTGCACGACGCGAAGGTCGAGGTCGTCGACTGCTCCGAGAAGTTTTCCGGCCGCTCGGGCCTCGTCTTCGCCCTCTGGCGTCAGGTCGACGTCCTGCCAACCCGTGAACAGGTTCAGTTCGTTCCATTCAGAGCGCCCGTGGCGCAGCAGTATCAGGTCCGGCACCTGCCAAGCGTACCCAACACCCTCCCGAAGGACCAGAGCACCTGGTTTGGGGGCGAAATCGCCCATTTCCCTTGGTCTTTCACCGACTGTCAGATGGCGTGTCTGATTTCTTGACAAGAGGGGACTCAACTCTGTACACTTGGTAGCACGAGTCGCGCTTTCTCGGATGGTCCGTCGGGGCGCGAACAGAGTTAAGGAGCAGTTCATGGCAAAGGCAGTCGGCATCGACCTGGGAACCACCAACTCGGTGGTCAGTGTCCTCGAGGCGGGTGAGCCCGTCGTCATTCCTAACGCTGAGGGTGGTCGCACGACCCCGTCAGTCGTTGGTTTCTCTAAGACCGGTGAGGTTCTCGTCGGGGAGGTCGCGAAGCGTCAAGCGATCACGAACCCCGATCGCACCATTCGATCGGTGAAGCGCCACATGGGCGAGAACTGGTCCGTCGACATCGACGGCACCAAGTACAACGCGCAGGAGATATCCGCGCGCATCCTCCAGAAGCTCAAGCGCGACGCCGAGTCGTACCTGGGCGACACCGTCACCCAGGCCGTGATCACCGTGCCCGCGTACTTCAATGACGCCCAGCGCACCGCGACCAAAGAGGCCGGGCAGATCGCCGGGCTCGAAGTGCTGCGCATCGTGAACGAGCCGACCGCCGCCGCGTTGGCGTACGGGCTCGACAAGGGCAGTGCGGAGCAGACGGTGCTCGTCTTCGACCTCGGTGGTGGCACGTTCGACGTGTCGGTGCTCGAGATTGCCGACGGCGTCTTCGAAGTGAAGTCCACCCACGGTGACACCCACCTCGGTGGCGACGACTGGGACGACGCGATCATGGAATGGCTCGTGAAGACCTTCAAGGACACCGAGGGTGTCGATCTGTCGGCCGACAAGATGGCCGTCCAGCGCCTGAAGGAGGCGTCGGAGAAGGCGAAGATCGAGCTCTCGTCGGTCCAGGAGACCACGGTCAACCTTCCCTTCATCACCGCAACCGCCGACGGCCCCAAGCACCTCGACCTCAAGTTGACGCGGGCGAAGTTCAACGAGTTGACGGCGAGTCTCGTCGAGCGTTGCCGCAAGCCGTTCGACCAGGCCATCAAGGACGCCGGTCTGACGATCGACAAGATCGACCACGTGATCATGGTGGGGGGTTCGACCCGCATCCCCGCCGTGCAGGAACTGGTGAACAAGGTGACGGGCAAAGAGCCCAACAAGAGCGTCAACCCCGACGAGGTGGTGGCGGTTGGTGCTGCCGTACAGGCCGGTGTGTTGAAGGGTGACGTCAAGGACATCTTGCTGCTCGACGTGACACCCCTGTCGCTGGGCATCGAGACCAAGGGTGGCGTGATGACCAAGATCATTGAACGCAACACCACGATCCCGACGAAGAAGTCCCAGATCTTCACGACCGCTGATGAGAATCAGCCATCGGTCGAGGTGCACGTCCTGCAAGGCGAGCGCGAGATGGCGTCGTACAACCAGACGTTGGGCAAGTTCCAGTTGGTCGGCATTCCGCCGGCGCCGAGGGGCGTGCCCCAGATCGAGGTGACCTTCGACATTGACGCCAACGGCATCGTGCACGTGTCCGCAAAGGACACCGCGACCGGCGCCACGCAGTCGATGACCATCACGGGTGGATCCTCGCTCTCCAAGGAAGAGATCGACCGCATGGTCCGTGACGCGGAAGCTCACGCCGAGGACGACCGCCAGCGTCGCGACGAGGCCGAGGTGCGCAACAACGCCGACGGCCTGGTGTACCAGACCGAGAAGTTGCTGAAGGACCAGGCGGAGTCGTTCCAGGGCACTGAGCGTGACGACGTCGAGGGCGCGCTGAGCGGGTTGAAGGAGGCCCTTAGTGGGACCGACGTCGAGGCGATCAAGAACGCGACCGAAAAGTTGCTCTCTACGAGCCAGGGATTCAGTCAGCGACTCTACGAGGAGGCGGCCAAGTCCAATGCCGGCGAAGCGTCGGTGCCGCAGGGTAACGATGATGAAATCGTCGACGCCGAGATCGTCGACGAGCCGTGAGCGATGACGTGGTCCACGACGACGCAGTGACGGTGTCCGAGGACACCGTCACTGACGTTGACGACGAGCGCAGCGAAATAGAGCGCCAACGCGACGACTACCTCGACGCGTTGCAGCGTCTCCAGGCCGAGTTCGAGAATTACCGCAAACGAGTGGTGCGTACGTCCGAGGACGCCGTCGTTCGTGCGACGGGTGATCTGGTGGCGAGGCTGCTACCAGTTCTTGACGCCTTCGACCTCGCGCAAGCCCACTTCGCCGTTGCGTTGAGCGAAGAGGCGCTCGCGCTGACCCAGGCGCGGGGACTGTTGCTCGACGCGCTCGCGAAGGACGGCCTCGAACGCATCGACGACGTCGGCGTGCAGTTCGATCCCCAGATTCACGACGCCGTGGCGCACGTCGAGGGCAACGGCGATGGCGAACAGGTCGTGGACGAAGTCTTACGCGCCGGATATCGATGGAAGGGCGGCGTTCTTCGCCCCGCCATGGTGAAAGTGAAGGGCTAAATGGCCGAGCGCGAGTGGTTCGAAAAGGACTACTACAAGGTTCTGGGTCTGGCCTCGAGCGCGACCGCCAAGGAGATTACGCGCGCCTATCGCAAATTGGCCAAGGAGTTACACCCCGATACCAATCCCGGCTCCGAAGAGAAGTTCAAAGAGGTCTCGGGTGCCTACGACGTCCTCGGTGACGCCGAGAAGCGCAAAGAGTACGACGAGGTTCGTCGTCTCGGACCGGCTGCGGCGGGATTCGGTGGACCGGGCGCCGGCCCGGGCGGCTTCAACTTCGGTTCGGGCGACCTGGGCGACCTCGGCGACATCTTCGGTGGACTCTTTGGCGGCTCACGCCGTCAACGCGCCCAGCGTGGCGCCGATCTCGAGACCGCTCTGCACCTGGGGTTTCGTGACGCGGTCGTGGGTGTCACCACCACGGTCTCGCTGCCGAGCAACGATGCGTGTCATACGTGCGGCGGACGAGGGGCCGCACCCGGGAGCGGCTTTGCGACCTGCGAGCGCTGCCAGGGACGCGGCGTGCTCAACGACGACCAGGGGCCGTTCGCGATGTCGAGCGTCTGTCCGGTCTGCCAGGGCCGAGGCGGACGAATCGTGACGCCGTGTCCGACCTGTCACGGTACGGGTCGCGAGCCGTCCTCGCGGCGCGTCAACGTTCGAATCCCCGCCGGCGTCGTTGACGGTCAACGCATTCGACTGAAGAGCAAGGGCAACCCCGGCGCTCACGGCGGTCCCGCCGGCGACCTGTTCGTTGACGTGCACGTCGCGAGCGACGCTCACTTCGCGAGAAAGGGACGAAACGTCACGACCAGCGTGGACGTTCCGCTCACCTCCGCCATCCTCGGCACGGCCATCGTCGTCACGACGCTGGACGATCCGGTGACGCTGAAGGTGCCGGCGGGAACCCAGCCGGGAACCACGATGCGCGTTCGCGGTCGAGGCGTGCCCGCGGCAGGTAAGCACGCGGCGGGCGACCTCCTCGTCACCGTCAACGTCGTCGTTCCGAAGAAGCTCAACAAGGAGCAGCGCACTCTGGTGGAGAAACTGGCTACCGCGCTGCACGAAGAGGTACCAAATGACTGATCGACACCCCCACCACCACGCCGTCTACGTCATCTCGGTGTTCGCCGAGCTCGCCGGCGTCCACCCCCAGACGCTTCGCAACTACGAGCGCAGTGGACTGCTGAGTCCCCAACGCACGAGCGGCGGTTCGCGTCGATTCTCCGACGCCGACCTCGCGGCGATCAGACGGATCCAGGAACTGACCAACGAAGGCGTCAACCTCGAAGGCGTCAAGCGGATCATGCAACTCGAACACGATCTGGCCGAGGCGCGTGAGCGACTCGCCGAGCTCGTCTCCGAGGCGCGGTCGGATCTCGAGGCGACCCATCGCCAGTACCGCCGGGACCTCGTACCGGTGCAGAACACTATCGCGCTGTTCATCGACGCCCAACGCGCCCGAAGGAGGTA
>JADGOK010000296.1 GCA_017882985.1 Acidimicrobiales bacterium | reverse complement strand
ACGTCGCCAGGTAGCTAGGAAGCTGGTTGGTCACCCAGGGCGGCTGCCTGTGCATCCTTGAACTTCTGGTGCTGGCCGAGGATGTGCTCGATCGACGCGCCTTCGACCGGCACGTCGGGGTGGTGATGCGTGCACAGGTGGTAGGGAGTGCCCTCTAAAGGGTGGTGCCCGATCCTCCAGCAACCCTTCGAGTGACAGTTGACCTTGCGCGCTCCGGTGTAGACGCCGACGCTCACCGCACCGATCAACGTCGCCTCGCCGAGGTCCGATCCGAATCCGGACCAGAAGCCGTAGTAGGGACCGGACTCGTTCACGGTGCCCGTGTGCACGGCGAGCCAGTGGCGCACGACGGCGAAATTGACGATGACGAGTATCACGCCGACGACGATCGCCGCGCCGAGAATCCAATAGCCAGTTCGCTTCGCCACGTTGGCCTCCAAGAGCCGTTGAGGTCCGTTCACCTCAGGAAGGATGATGACAGATTGTAACGGGGTACGGGGCCAATAGCCGGTCTATCGTTGTTGCTCGGCGCAGCACGAGCGCCGACGACGGCGCGCCGTCGCGATGGGGATCAGAGCGGGCGCCAACGCCGCACCAATGGCGAGGGCGAGCGCGAGAGAGGCCGGCGTGGGTCCCAGCGTGGAACGTCTCATGGCACGCAAGTGCGTCGCCGAACGCTTCGAGTCGACGTGGGTCCGTGCTGTCAGGAATCGCCCGAGCGTCGTCGCGGGCCATTGGTCTGAATTCGACACGGGGCCTGCGCCGTTTGGTGGGGGTCGGCGAAACCGTTCGAGACGCACGCTCGTGGACTCGTGCTTCGAGCATGTCCCGAGATCAGTGGGCGGCGAGATCCCAGGGGCCGGGGTCGTTGACCGCGACGAACTCCTCGTCGGTCGCGACTTAGTTGCCGAGCTGTCGGCCGACCATCGCCGCGACCTCGTCGGTCGGTACGGCCGGCGAGAACAGGTACCCCTGTCCGAGTTCGCAGCCGAGTCGCACCAGTCGAGAGAACTGGCCCGGGGTCTCGATGCCCTCGGCGAGCATCGTCATGTCGAGCTGCTGGCCGAGAGAGATGATCGTCGCGAGGAGCGTGTCGTCACGCGCGGTTCCGTTCTTGGGACGGACGAACGACTGGTCGATCTTGATGATTCTCGGACTGAGTTCGGCCAGGTAGGAGAGTGACGAGAACCCGGTACCAAAATCGTCCAGCGCGATGCCGACGCCCAGGCGGTTGAGCTGGTTGATCACGATCATCGTCTCGTAGATATCGTGGAGGGCCACACTCTCGGTGATCTCGAGAATGAGGTGCGTCGGGGCCAGTCCGGTCCCGGCCAACATTGTCGTAATCATCGGTACGAGACCCGGATCGAGAAACTGGGGCGCCGAGAGATTGACCGTCACGTAGGGAGGACGGAGTGTCGATCCCTCGCGCACCCACGAGGCGGCTTCCATGATCGACTCGCGCAGGGCGAAGGATCCGAGCTCCAAGATCAGGTCGCTCTGTTCGGCCAGCGGAATGAATTCGCTCGGCGGGACCCAGCCTCGCTCCGGGTGTTCCCACCGCATGAGCGCCTCGAAACCGACGACTTCACTCGTGTTCAGTTCGGCGATGGGCTGGTAGTGCATCGAGATCTGGCCGGTGTGCAGCGCGTGGCGAAGTTCCTGAGTGAGCGTGAACCGACTGACGGCTTGATGATGCATCTCGGGCGTGAAGATGATGTGGCGGCCACGCCCGTGATGCTTGGCCTCGTACAGTGCGGCGTCGACGTTCTGGATGATCTCGGTCGAGTCCGCACTCGTGCGGTCCCACACCACGATTCCGATGCTCGCGTGCTGTTCGATGTGGAACCCGCCAACGGAGAAGGGTTCGCTGATCACCTCGAGGAGTCGCGCCGCCAATTCTTCGGCTTCGGCGATCGACGCCAGTCCCTCGGCGAGGTACAGGAACTCGTCGCCACCGAAACGACACAGCGTGTCCGACGCGCGCGTCGCCTGGGCGAGGCGGTGGGCAATGGCGGTGAGCAATTGATCGCCCACGAAGTGACCGTGGGTGTCGTTGACGCCCTTGAAGTCGTCCAGGTCGAGGAGCAGCACGGCACCCATACCGCCGTGGCGCACGACGCGCGCGTGCGCGTGGGTCAGTCGGTCCTCGAACAGTAGGCGGTTCGCGAGGCCGGTCAGGGGATCGTGAAGAGCCTGGTGGGAGAGCTGGGCGGTGAGGGCCTTTTCTTCGGTGATATCGCGTTCCGAGAAGACGAAATAGAGGATCCGGCCGTCGGCGTCACGCGCCGGCGCCCGAGAGACCTCGACGTCGATGACGCGACCGTCCTTGGTCAGGTACCGCTTCTCGTAGCGTTCCTGGGGCGCCTCGCCGGCGATCGCGCGACGCTGGGTCTCCTCGGTGATGCCGACGTCCTCGGAGAGGGTGAAGATCGTCGAATCGCGTCCGAGAAGCTCCTCCTCGGTGTAACCGACCATGTCGCAGAACGCGTCATTGACG
>JADGOK010000295.1 GCA_017882985.1 Acidimicrobiales bacterium | reverse complement strand
CCGAATCCCACGTAGTCGCCCTGATCCCAGTAGACGTGGTTGTGGCGGCACTCGTGACCGGGCTTGGCCCAGTTCGAGATCTCCTCCCACTCATAACCGTTCGACTCGAGCACCCGACTGACGAGCTCGTAGGCGTCGGCGGTCTCGTCCTCGTCGGGGTGACGGCTCGGGTCACGACCGAGTGGCGTCGACGGTTCCGGGGTGAGCGCGTAACAGCTGATGTGCGGCGGAGGGAAGTCGAGATGCAAGAGATCATCGAGCGTGCGTTGGACGTCGTCAATCGTCTCGGCCCGAGAACCGATGATGAGGTCCATGTTCCAGGTGGCGAAACCCGCCTCGTGCACCGCGCGCGACACCTCGGCGTGGGCCATCGTGCCGTGGCGCCGACCGAGGTCGGCGAGCACGGCGGGCTGGGTCGACTGCACGCCAAAGCTCATGCGCGTCACGCCCCCGGCGCGGTACGCGCGGAGTCGCTCCACACTGGCGTCCTCGGGGTTGCACTCGACGGTCACCTCGCAGTCGGGCGTGCGCGGAACTTCGCCGAGGATCGCCAGCAACTGCTCGGGCGTCAAGCGCGACGGCGTGCCGCCGCCGAAGAACACCGACGTGGCGTCGCGCTGACCCTCGTCGACACTCCAGCGGATCTCCTGGATAACCGTGTCGACGTAGTCCTGCATGAGATGGTCACGATCGGCGTAGGTCGCAAAGGCGCAGTAGTCGCACCGGTGCGCGCAAAACGGCACGTGGACGTACACGCCAAAGGGAGTGTTCATTCGTGCGCTCCGTTGACTGCTCGACCCCGAGCGGCTCGGTCGTTCAGCGTCGCGTGCGACGAGCCGTACGCCGGCGCACGGTCGGCGCGGACACGGATGGAAGTGGGGAGGAATAACAAGGTTGCTCGGTGCTCGAAGGCACCTTACCGGTCGTGGCGCGGTGTCAGCGGGGCGGTCGAGCGAGCGACGCGCAGCCGACGTCCAAAGTGCGCCTCAATTGAGTCCTGGGCGATCATCATCACCTCACCGGCACCGGGCAGCGACGTCTCGCGCAACACGCTCGCGAGGTCACCGCCGACGATGCGTCGAATGAGTTCGAGTCCCTCGGGCGACAACGTGTGCCCCGAGCGACACGAAGCGCAGAGCGTGCCACCGACCTGGGCGTCGAAGGAGACCAACGGTCCTTCGCGCCCGCAGTTCACGCACTGGTCGACGACCGGCTCGGAACCATCGAGCGCCAGCAGGCGAAAGAAGAAGGACGCGGGAACGAGCGACGGGTCGAACGACGGGTCGTCGAGCGTCAGGAGCACCCTCGTCAACAGATCGAAGATCCCTTCGTCGGCGACGTCGTCGGAAGGGATGGCGTCAACGACCTCCACGACGGCGTAACCGGCGTTGATGCGCTCGTAGGACGTGCGCAGCGTCGTCAGGCGCTCGCGGTGCTCGACGTGGCGCGCGACGTAGAGCTCACCGCGCGTCTGGACGAGTTGCACGCGCACGTAGGCGAGCGCCTCGAGCGTGCCGCCAAGCTTGCTCGTGACCTTGCGGATGCCTTTGGCGAAGACGCGAACCTTGCCGAACTCGCGCGTCCAGAGCACCACGACACGGTCGGATTCTCCGGACTTGTAGGTCCGCAGCACCACCGCGTCGTCCTCGATCTCCCTCACTTGGTGGCGTCATCCTCAGGATCGTCGAAGTGCTGCTTTCGAGGCGTGATGCCGAGGAACTTGTTGAGCGCGAGTCCGAGGTAGACGAGGAGCGCGAGCACCACGGGGATCGTGAGCGGCGCGACCAGGCTCGACACGCCGTTGGCGGCCAGCACCCAGAGAAAGGCGTACACGAGGCCACCGACGACCAGCATGATCCGGGTGAGTCTCACGTGTCGATGCCTCCGAAGCGACGCACGCGACGTTGGAACTCTTCAATGGCGCCGTAGAGGTCCTCGCGTCGAAAATCGGGCCACAGGACATCGGTGAAGACCAGTTCGGAATACGCCATCTCCCAGAGCAGGAAGTTCGAGATGCGGAACTCCCCCGACGTGCGGATGACCAGGTCGGGATCGGCCAGTTCTGGGTGGTAGAGACGCGAGCGCAGGGCCTTCTCGTCGATCTTCTTGGCCGGCACGCCGTCGGCGACCAAACGCTGCACGGCGTCGATGATCTCGGCCCGACCGCCATAATTGAAGGCAATATTGAGCGTGAGCACCTTATTGCGCCTCGTCAGTTCCTCGGCCTCTTCGATGTTCGCCAGTACCCGCTTGGGCACTCGCCAGTCGCGGCGTCCCGAGAAGGTGATCCGCACCCCTTCAGCGTGCAGCTCGTGCTGTCGACGCTCGAGCAGACTGCGGTTGAAGTTCATCAGGTAGCGCACCTCGTCCACCGGGCGACGCCAGTTCTCGGTCGAAAAGGCGTAGACCGTCAAGGTTTTTACTCCGACCGCGAGGGCGCCGTAGGTCGCGTCGAGCAGTGCCACTTCACCCGCGGCGTGGCCCTCGGTTCGCGCCAAGCCGCG
>JADGOK010000294.1 GCA_017882985.1 Acidimicrobiales bacterium | reverse complement strand
GCGTTGTGGGGGCTGACGTCGCTCTCGGGTGAGCCCCGGGCGATCGCCGAGATGCAGTTGTTGGCGATCATCGTGGTGCCGGTGGTGTTGCTGGTACGCAGTTCATTTCAACCATCCACGTGGCCCCGTCGGGTTCTCTACGTCGTGGGCGTGAGCGTGGGCGTCTCCTGGGGCGCGCTGATCGGTCTCGCGCAACTACTGACCGGCTGGTCGTTCATCAACGTGTCCCAGCGAACCGGTCTCACGTACCAATTCTTTGGTGCCGGCAGTCTGCCGGTGCGCTGGACGAGCCTGCTGATGCTGCCCGACATCGTGGGTGGCAATGGCGTTCTTCGCCAGCCGCGATTCTTCGTGCACTACAACCTGCCCGAGGTGACGGGCTACGTCGGAGTGTTGGCGCTGGTGGCGACGGCGGGTTTCGTCGCGCAGGTCACTCGCAAGGGGTGGCGAGGCCCCAATCGCGACTACGTCGTGTACGTGGCGATCATCATCGTCGGCTTCTTCGCAGCGTGGGGAAGTTTCACGCCAATGGGACACATCTTTCAGGCGATCCCGCTGTTCGGTAGCACTCGTTTGCAGAGTCGCAACATCGTGCTCGTGGATTTCGGTCTCACTGTGTTACTCGGATGGTGGTTGCAGCGCCTCTCCATGCGCGACTTCACCGGCGCGGGCCTGATCGGCCGACGGCGCTGGATGACCTTGTCACCCGCGTTCGCGGTGATTGCGCTTTGCGTACTGATGTTGTTCGCCGGGCCCTGGACGGTGTTACGCCTCGGCGCGACCACTGCCACTGCCGCGTGGGCTCACTTCGAACTGCCGACGTTGCTCGCCCACCTGCTCGTCGCGGTCGGCGTCGTGACGTTGTTGACGAGGGCACGCGTGCAGCAAGAATTCATGCGATGGCTGAGCGCCGTTATCGCGATCGACACGCTCTTGTTCTTCACGTTCGGCGCCGTTGGCTTCGTGGCCGGCGACGTGACGTCCCAGCCGTCGCGAGCGTTCGCGGTCTCCGAGTTGGGCCACTCCGGACGGTTCGCCCTCGTCGATCCGAGCGGCGCGCATCAAAATGAGTTCCAGAATTTGGGCTCACCCAACATGAACGTCTTCACCCGACTGCCGAGCGTGCAGGGCTACGGGTCACTGATCAACGCTCTCTACGGCGACGTCACGTCGACCCACCCGCTCTACCAACTCAACGCGTGCAAGTTGGCCGACGGCGTGTTTCGCCAGCTCCGCCTCGCGTCCATTGCGGTCTCGACACTCGAACTGGCGACGCCCGTCTCGCGCGGAACCCCGGCGTCGCTCAGTTGCCTGCCGCTGCAGAGTGCCGAGAAGACCCAGCGTTACTTCGGTCAGATGCTGGCGGTACGGACGATTGACCTCGTGGGCTTCAGGGGACAGTCCGTCGCCACGGGCGCGGTACGGGTCCAGCTGCTCAACGCCTACGGCAAACCGTTCGGTCCGACGCTCAGTCAACCGGGCGGCGGGCGGATGTCGTTCAACTTTCGAACCTTCGTGCGAGACGCCGCGGGTGTGGAGATCCACGCCGCCAGCGGCGCGCTCATTGGCTCGACGATCGTGCATCCGAAGGGGGCACACGTCCAGGCCTACCGCTTGACGACGCCATTCCAGCAGGCCCTCTCGTCGCCGGCGTGGCAGATCGCCAAGACCACCGGCTCGATGACGATCTTTCGCGCCACGTCGCTGCGTCGCAGCGCGTGGCTCGGCGGCGAAGTTTCGACTTCGCGGATCACCGACATCAGGAACGCCTCGTGGGGCGATTCGTGGATCAGCGTCAAGGCAACGCACCCGACGGTGCTGAAGCGATCAATGGAGTGGATCCCTGGTTGGCGCGCGACGGCGCTCAATGAGACAACGGGTAAGACCGAGCGCGTGCGCGTCGTGCGCTCCGGACTCATCCAACAGGTCACGGTGCCTACGGGATCGTGGACCATCCACTTCCACTACCACGCTCCGCACATCGAGGAAGGTCTGGCGGGAACGCTGCTGGGCGTCGTGACGTGGGCGGCGGCGTTAGCGTGGCTACGCGGTTGGGTACCGCGAAGACGAAAAGATAAGGTACGGGCATGAAGCGCATCGCGATCGTGGGGGGCGCCGGTCGCATGGGCCAGATTCTGGCCCGGGGGCTCGGTGACCAGGGTGACTTCGAAGTCACGGCGCTGGTTGACGTGCACGAGCCTCGCGATCGGGGCGGTGCCAGTTACGTGAAGAGTGTCGACGGCCTCGACCCGTCCAACGTCGACGTGGTTGTGGACTTCTCCAATCCCGAAAGTGTCGTCGCGACGGCGAACTGGTGTGCCGCGAACGCGGTGGCGCTCGTGATCGGCACGACCGGACTTGACCCGGTCCAGCGCGCGGCGGTGGAGCAGGCGAGTGCGTCCACCGCGATTGTCCTGGCGGCGAACTTCTCCCTCGGCGCCGTGTTGTCGGAGCGGTTCGCGGCGCAGGCGGCGCCCTATTTCGACCGCGTGGAGGTCATTGAACTGC
>JADGOK010000026.1 GCA_017882985.1 Acidimicrobiales bacterium | reverse complement strand
CCAACAGTACGAACTCACCGGTCCGAAGCCGGGGAGAAAGCCCTCACCTGGGTTGAGCGTCCAGCAACTCGACGGCGCTGCTTGACGCCCTTTGAGCAGGCCGTCAACCCGGATCTGCCACGTGGTCTCATACGTCTTCACGTCGAACGTTCCCGCCGGTGGACCGTGCCGCTCGAGGACCACGATCAGAGCAGTCGCGACCACGACGCCGACAATGGCGACGACCGTGAGTTTCTTGGTGCCCGAGCGCATCACGTCCCACTGTAGAAGAGAGTGGCTGAAGCTCTCCGCTGTTCGTAGGTGACTGTCGCCACCCGATCGACATCGCGCGTTTGTACTCTCACCAGTGAACGTCGAGGGTCTTGCGCATCGCCGCCTCGAACGACGCGTCGTCAAGTTGTGATCGCGTGGCGAGGATGAGATGGGCATCGTCACCGACGGGCACACGAAGTGGTGTCGTCTCGTCTTCGACGGCGCGCAGCACGGCGGCGCCGACTATCTCGGGTCCGGGTCGACCACTCGGTCCAGTGACCTTGACGTCAAGCCCGGACCACTCGTCCCAGAGTCCCTGGTAGGCGGGGTCGTGTTCGGGCACTGGCAGTGGCTTCATGCCCGGAGCAATGAAACCGGGTTGGATGATCACGGTGCGGATGCCGAAGTGGCGCAACTCGTAATGCAGCGCCTCGGAGAACGCCTCCAACGCGTACTTCGAAGCGGAGTACGCGCCTTCCAAGGGCGACGCAACGCGGCCCTGAACGGAACTGATATTGACGATGACCCCACTGCCGCGAGTGCGCCAAAGAGGTAGGAGCCGTTGGACCACTCTGATCGCTCCAATGCTGTTGGTCTCGAACATGAGCCGCAGTTGATCCAGGGGATACTCCTCTAGTGTGCCGTGACCATGGGTGGCCGCGTTGTTCACGACGGCGTCGATCGATCCGGCGCGTTCTAACGCCTCGCGCACCGATTCGTCGCTGGTCACGTCCATCGCCAGGCGCTGTGCAACGTCGAGGTCGGCGAGCAACGATACGTCGCGCGCCGTCGCGATGACCTCGTGGCCGGCTTTGGTGAGCTCAATGGCGGTCGCGGCGCCAATGGCACGTCCCGCACCGGTGATCAGGACTCTCATGTGCTCTCTCTCTAAAGTTCTCGTCCTGTCTAACACCGCTCAAGGTCGAAAGTGAACCGCAAGAACAGGCGCCGGCCCCCTTGGCGCGTCGGGTCCGGCGACGGCCGAGTCCGCGAGCGATTTCGTTGGAGTGATCAGGACGATATTCGCTACGGGGCCACTGTCAAGAACCGAGGCAATGGCCTCCAACCTCCTTTCTCGATGGCCGTGAGGGCCCTCTAATAGCATTCAAAAGGTGAGCACGACACCCGACATCGAGACCAACCCCTATCGCCTTTCCAAGGTTGTCATCCCTTCGGCCTACCGGCTCCGTCTGGAGCCCGATCTCGCGACGGCCACGTTCGTCGGCTCCGTCGAGATCGACGTGGACGTCAACGAAAGGATTAGGACGTTCGCACTCAACGCCGTCGAACTCGAGGTCTCTGCGGCGTCCCTCGAGGCCGGTGGGCGAAGCTGGACCTCGAGTGCGCCGGTGTTGGACGAGCAGTTCGAGACGGCGTCGTTCACCTTTGACGAGGAGTTGCCGGTGGGACCGGCAACGTTGCGCCTGAGCTTCAACGGACTGCTCAATGACCAGCTCCACGGCTTCTACCGCTCGACGTTCGTCGACGGAGACGGCGTCAGTCACACGATCGCGACGACGCAGTTCGAGGCCACCGACGCCAGGCGGGCCTTTCCTTGCTGGGACGAACCCGCGTTCAAGGCCACTTTTCAGGTCACCCTGGCGATTCCCGAGAACCTCGCGGCATTCTCCAACACCAATGAGGAAACATCACGTTCGCTCGGCGGCGGACGTCGGGAGATTGCGTTCTCGCCGACCGTCGTCATGTCGACGTATCTCGTGGCGTTCGTGGTCGGCCCTTTCGAGGCGTCGTCGGTCACCATGGCCGCTGGCACTCCGCTACGTGTTGTCTACCCAACTGGAAAGGGCCACCTCGCCGAGTGGGCGATGGAAGCGGCGGTCCACGCCCTCAAGTTCTTCAGTGACTACTTCGCCCTTCCCTACGTCGGTGACAAGATCGACCTGGTGGCAATCCCCGACTTCGCCGCGGGAGCAATGGAAAATCTCGGCTGCGTCACGTTTCGAGAGACCGAGCTCTTGATTGATCGCGCCACCGCGTCACACAGCGAACTCGAGCGCGTGGTGTTGGTCGTGAACCATGAACTCGCCCACATGTGGTTCGGTGACCTCGTGACGATGGACTGGTGGGAGGGGATCTGGCTGAACGAAGCCTTCGCCACGTTCATGGAGTCGCTCTGCACGGACGCGTTTCGACCCGAGTGGAAGAAGTGGGTGGGCTTCAATCCGGAGCGCGACATCGCCTTCGCAGTCGACGGCCAACACTCGACGCGACCGATCGAGTACGAGGTGGTGTCGCCCAACGACTGTCGAGGGATGTTCGACGTCCTCACGTACGTCAAGGGCTGCGCGGTGTTGCGCATGCTCGAGCAGTACTTGGGCGCCGACACGTTTCGTGACGGAATTCGTCTCTATCTCGAGCGTCACGCCTACGCCAATACGGTCACGGCCGACTTGTGGTCGGCACTCGAGGCGGCGTCGGGCGAGCCGGTCGGAGCGATCATGGACACCTGGATCCTCCAGGGCGGCCACCCCCTTATCAGCGTCGACGGCGACGTCATCACCCAAGAGCCGTTTTCGTACGCGCCGACGGAGGGTCCATCCAACATCGGCAACACCTGGAAGGTACCGGTGCTGGCGCGATCGCTCGATGGTGGTGCGACGACGGCTCATCTTCTTGACGGTCCCAGTGACACGATTGCGTTGGGACAGGCGGGCGTCGTCAACGCCGGCGGCTCGGGTTTCTACCGTACCGCCTATTCCTTCGAACACCTCGCCGCCATCGCCGCTCGGCTCGACGAGCTCGACGAACTCGAGCGTGCCGTGCTCTTCTCGGACACGTGGGCGTCGATCCTCGTCGGTCGTTCGTCGTTCGTCGACCTCTTCACGTTGGCCGAGGGACTCGCGGGACTCGACGAGCCGTCCACCTGGGACGTCGTCGTCAAGGCCGTGGCGCTCGTCAATCGCATCGTCGATGAGCCGGGTCGCGTGTTGCTCGCGGGAGTGGTCCACCATCTCTTTGGCCCGGTGTTCGCTCGACTCGGCTGGGAACCAGTCCAGGGTGAGACAACGCAAGCGGGCGAGGTGCGCGCGACGGTGATCAACGTGCTCGGCACGATCGGGCGCGACGAGTCCATTATGGCCGAAGCGGCACAACGATTCGACGCGGGCTTGCTGAGCGGCGATCTGGCGGACGCGATCGTCGCGATCACGATGCACCAGCATCGCCCGGGCGACGTCGCCGTCTGTGAAGAGCGGCGTAAGAGTGCGCCGACCCCGCAGGACGAACAGCGCTACCTCTACGCTCCGGCGGGAACCGACGACGTCGACGTCGCGATGGAGGTCTTCGAGCGGGCCTTTGACGACGTGCGAACTCAGGACGCGCCCTACCTCATCGGTGTGCTCGTTCGAAACCGGGTCGCCGGTCCGGTCGTCTGGAAGGCCATGAGCGAACGGTGGGCCGAAGCGATCGAGCGCTTCCCGATGGGTTCGCCCGTCGCGATGGCCGCCGGCGTCGTGACCTTCGCGTCCGACCCCGAGTTCGCGCTGCACGTGCGACGATTCCACGAGGAGAACCCCGTTCCGGCGGGTCAACAGCAGGTGGCCCAGATACTGGACCTCATGGACCTCAACGTATCCGTCGCCCAGCGCAACGCGTCCACCCTCGAGGCGTCGCTGGCCACGTTTCTGGCTTGAACGCGCTCGTCGCGGGATCGTGTCGTCACCGCAACGCCAGCGATTTCGCTCACGGCGTCTGCCATCGTTGTCCTTTAGAGTGGCGAGGAGAAGTCGAACAGGTCGTCGCAGTTCGATCCACCTAGTTGAAACGAAACGCTATGCACTACTCCGATATGGACGTCGCCGAGAGCCCCCTCGAACTCATTGGCCACACGCCAATGGTCCGCCTGGCCAAGATCGCGGAGGGTCTCGCCTGCGATCTCATCGCGAAACTCGAAACGACCAATCCTGGCGGAAGTTCAAAGGACCGACCCGCTCTCACGATGATCGAAGCGGCCGAACGTGACGGTCTCCTGGGGCCGGCTTCGACGATCATCGAACCCACCAGTGGCAATACGGGTGTCGGGCTCGCCATCGTGGCGGCCCAACGCGGCTACAAGTGCGTCTTCGTCATGAGCGACAAGATGGCGCCGGAGAAGATCGACATGCTGCGCGCCTACGGCGCTGAGGTGGTGGTCTGTCCGACGGCGGTCGCGCCCGAGGACCCCGATTCGTACTACTCAACGGCCGAACGGCTCACCAGGGAGACGCCCAACGCCTTTCGCCCCGACCAGTACTCGAATCCCAATAATCCGCGCGCGCACTACGAGACGACCGGTCCGGAGATCTGGCAACAGACCAAAGGGCGCGTCACGCACTTCGTCGCCGGAGCGGGAACCGGTGGGACCATCTCGGGCGTCGGGCGCTACCTCAAGGAACAGAACCCGAACGTCAAGATCATCGCCGCCGACCCGACCGGCTCGGTCTTTTCGGGCGGGTCGGGGCGGCCGTACCTCACCGAAGGCGTGGGCGAGGACTTCTGGCCGGCGAACTACGACCCGTCGCTCGTCGACGAGGTCGTCGCGATCAGCGACGCCGAGGCGTTCGCGATGGCGCGCGCCGTCACCCGGCGCGAGGGCATCCTCATCGGTGGTTCGGGTGGGACGGCGGTGGCGGCAGCATTGAAAGTGGCGCGACCGCTTCCCGAGGAGGCAGTCGTCGTGGTACTGGTTCCCGACTCGGGACGAGGGTACCTGTCCAAGATCTTCAACGACACGTGGATGTCGGACTACGGATTCTTGCGTCCCCATAACGAGATGGACGCGGGTGACGTGCTGGCGGCCAAGACGAAGCGTCAATCCCTCGGACTGGCCGATCTGGTGCTCGTCACCGAGGAGACCCTGGTACGCGACGCCATTTCGTTGATGCGGGCGAACGACGTGTCCCAACTCCTCGTGAGCGTGACCGCCGAGCTGCCACTCGCCGCGAAGGAGGTGTCGGGATCACTCAGCGAACTGGGACTCCTCGAGGCGACGACGCGCGACACGAGCGTGTTGGACCTTCGCGTGAAGGAGATCGCGGACGCGCCGATGCCGATGGTGGGCGTCGGGATGAGCGTCGGTGAACTGACGAAGCGACTCAGTTCGTCGGCCGGAGTGCTGGTCCTCGACGGCGGCCACCCGGTGGGCGTACTGACCCGCAGTGACCTGCTCAGTTACCTGGAACAGAAGAGCGCACAGTGACCGGATTCAATACCAGGGCGATCCACGTCGGCTCAGAGCCCGACCCGGTGACCGGGGCCGTCAACCCGCCGGTCTTCTTGACCTCCACGTACGCTCAGGACGGCGTCGGCGTCACGAGGTTCAGCGACTACGCGCGCGTCGACAATCCCACGCGCGCCGCGCTCGAGATCTGTCTCGCCGGCCTCGAAGAGGCTCGTCACGGCGTCGCGTTCGCTTCGGGACTGGCGGGAGAGGACGCGCTGCTGCGGACCTTGGCGCCGGGAGACCACGTCATCCTCGGCAACGACGCCTACGGAGGCACCTACCGTCTCCTGACCCGCGTCTTTGGCGACTGGGGTTTGCAGCTCACTTGTGTTGACCTGAGCGACGTCGACGCGGTGCGCGGCGCGTTCGAAGAGTCGACGAGGATGCTGTGGCTCGAGACACCGAGCAATCCCATGCTGAACGTCGTGTCCATCGCGCAACTGGCCGAACTCGCGCACGAGCGCGGCGCTCGACTGGTCGTCGACAACACCTTCGCCACGCCGTATCTCCAACGCCCGCTCACGCTCGGGGCTGACGTCGTGGTTCATTCAACGACCAAGTACGTCGGAGGTCATTCGGACGTCGTGGGCGGTTTCGTCGCGACCAACGACGACGCGCTGGCCGAACAGCTGCGGTTCCACCAGTACGCCATCGGGGCCGTGCCCGGACCACTCGATTGCTATCTCTTGATCCGTGGACTCAAGACCCTCGGGGTGCGGATGGAGCGGCACTGCTCCAACGCACGTTGGATCACCGCGTTCCTCGCCGGGCACGAGGCCGTCGAGCACGTCTTCTACCCGGGTCTCGCCGAACACGCCGGCCACGACGTGGCCCGGTCACAAATGAGCGACTTTGGCGGGATGGTCAGCTTCACGCTGAAAGAAGGCGCCGAGAAGGCGCGTCGAGTGTGCGAATCGACAACGATCTTCACTCTGGCCGAATCGCTCGGTGGCGTCGAGAGTCTCATTGAACTGCCGGCCGTCATGACCCACGCCTCGACGACGGGTTCGATGTTGGAGCCGCCCGCCAACCTCATTCGCCTCAGCGTCGGGATCGAGGACATCGATGACCTGGTCGCCGATCTCACGCAGGCGCTTGCTTAGGATGCTCGATAGTTGCATGACGTGCAACTAGCTGACGTGAGGCAGTGTCCGTCTAGAGGAAGCTGATTCGTAAGAACGGCCAGACCCGGACGAAGACCTTGCCGATGACGTCCGAGCGAGGCACCGTCCCCCAGGTACGACTGTCGCACGAATAGCCGTGGTTGTCGCCCATCATGAAGTACTGACCCGAGGGAACGGTGACGTGGCCAATCGCTGTGACGAGCGGCTCGAAGTGCGGCCACCGTTCGATTAGCGGCGCGCCGTTCACGTAAATCGTGTTGCCCCGAGACGTCAGGCGGTCGCCGGGAAGTCCGATGACGCGCTTGACCAGGTCGGTCACTGAGTCGCTGCAGTCCCGACTGACGTTGGGCGGTGCCTTGAAGACCACGACGTCACCCCGGTTGATGGTGCCGAACGCGACGCTGAGTTTGTTCACGACGATCCGGTCGCCGATGAGGAGGGTCGGGTTCATGGAGCTAGAGGGGATGTAGTAGGTCTGAAACAGGAACGTCCGGATGAGCAGCGACGCCACGACCGCCGCGACCGCGAAGAGGACCCACTCGAGGATGCTGCGATGTCGCCCCTTGCGCTCGCCCGTTCGCGAATCGGGCGAGTGGCGCCACAGTCGAAAGAACACCTCTGCACAGTACTGGCTCGATCTCCGAGCGGTGACCGATTGATGCACCGGTGCGCCTCTTCATCTCGCGTGCGAGTGATCATTGGTATCTTTCTGAGAGTGCGCATCGACATCACTGTCTTTGATGGCCTTGATGAACTGGACGCGCTCGGCCCCCGGGAAGTGTTTCGTTCGGCCCAGAGCCTTGGCGCCGACATTGAAGCCCGGCTCGTGTCGTCCTCGAAGGCCGAGGAGGTTCGTGGAGCCTTCGGACTACGCCTGCGACCCGACGCGGTCTACGTGCCCGGCGAAGCCGACGTCCTGGTCGTCGTCGGCGGCGGCTGGGGGAGCAGAAGTGACGTAGGTGCGTGGGGCGAGGTCCAGCGAGGCGACTGGCCGTCGCTTATCGTCGACGCCAAGCAGACCTGTGGATTGATGGCGGGGGTCTGCACCGGATCCCTTCTCATGGCCCACGCGGGACTACTCGAGGGACGGCGGGCGAACACCCACCACTCGGCTCAGGATGACTTGCGCGCACTGGGTGTCACGATCGTCAACGATCGCGTCGTCGACGACGGTGATCTCGTGACGAGTGGCGGCGTCACGAGTGGCCTCGACCTCGCCCTTTGGATCGTCGAACGCGAGGTCGCGCCAGAGATCGCCGACCAGGTTGCCACGCGAATGGAATACCCGCGCTTCCGTCCAGCGATCGTTGCGACGCC